>DASRER010000003.1 GCA_035651995.1 Terriglobales bacterium
CCGCCAGGAAGGCGCCGACGCCGGTCGCGACTCCCTTGCCGCCTTTAAATCGGAGCCACGCAGGGTACACATGACCGAGAATCGCGAACAGGGCGGCAGTGGACATGAGCAGGATGGGATCGGCGTTGTCACGATTCCAACTCGAATGGGAGATGCCGAAGGCGAGGGCAACGGCGGCATAGCCCTTGGCGGCATCAAGTAGGAGCGTCAGCAATCCCAGGGCGGGCGCTTTGCGGGCCACGTTGGTGGCGCCGATGTTGCCGCTGCCAACGGTGCGTACGTCTTCGCCGCGGAAGACGCGCACCAGGAGGTAGCCGAAGGGAATGGATCCCAGCAGGTAGGCGAGAAACACGATCATGACGTAGATCAACATTTCTGCGGGTGTGAGCCGGTGGTCGCTAGCCGCCTGGTTTGCCGATGTGCGCGACAGCCTGCTCCCGCATGGCTAAAAGTAACGGCATGATCCCTCGACTCGCGGCTCGCTTGCCCGCTTCCCTTCGGCTTCGCCCAGGTCGCGGCCGTTCGCACTCGCAACCCCAACTAACGATTTAAAGGAAACTCCCCGATTTTCGTGTACTGCGCTCCCTTCGGCGATAGCTTGCTTTCGAAAAGGCAGAAGTCCTGGGCGGTCATTGTACCGAACTCGGGCTGCGGCAGCGCTGCGAGTTTCTCCTGTACGCGCGCGAACGGCGGCGAAGAGATTTCACTGGCGCGAAGATGAGAGCTGCCGACAGTGCGGCGGGCTGGCAAGGATCCCGCTGCGGCACGTAAGGGGCGGCCACGCTGCTGAGGAGGGCGCGCGCGGGCCAGCGTCAGGTGCGGCGCATAGCGCTCCTCGCGCTCGATGCCGAAGCGCGCAGTCACGTCGTCCACGTTCCGTGCCAGGACTTCAAGTTCGGGGCCGGCGTGGATGCCTACCCAGAAGACGCGCGCGGCGCGTGGAGAAGGAAGAGGCCATAGCCGCGGAAGGCGATCTCAACCGGCGGCGCCTTGATTTGAGCCAGCGCGCGCTGGATCTCCTCGACGCGCTCCGGCGGCTGCTCGCCGATGAACTTGAGCGTGACGTGCAGCGACGCGGGTGTGACCCACTTGGCGTCGGGAGAAAAGCCGCGCACACCCTCCATGAAGCGCTCGATGCGCTCGCGGATGGCGGGATCGAGGTCGAGGGCGACAAAGATGCGCATGTTTTTTGGGGCAATTGGCTTGGACATCGGCTAATCACCATCCCTGCCCGTGCCTGAGACACGCGCGCCTTGTGCGGCGCTTAACGCTGCAAATCAATGCCACGCGCGCATCACGCCAACTGCAATGGCCAATTGCGAACTGCTACAAAAACTTTCTTCTCACCATGTCCAGCGCCTGCTGGGTGGCGAACCAGCGGATGCGGTCGCGGTCGCCGGGGAAACGGCGCTCCACAACTTCGACGCCGCTGGAGTCGGCGAGAGCGACATACACCAGGCCCACGGGCTTTTCCTCGGTTCCGCCGGTGGGCCCGGCCACGCCGGTAATCCCGACGCCCAGGGTGGCGCCGGTTTCGTCGCGGATGCCCTGGGCCAGCGCCGCCGCCACCTCTCGGCTCACGGCGCCGTGCTGGGCGATCAGCAGCGGCGGCACGTTCGCGAACAGCGTTTTGAGATCGTTGGAGTAGACGATGGCACCGCCGAGAAAGTATCGCGAGCTGCCGCTGATCGAGCTTAGCCGTTGGCCGAGCAGGCCGCCGGTGCACGACTCGGCCACGGCGATCGTGGCGCCGCGCATCTGCAGGTAATAGCCCACGATCTGCTCCAGCGTCTCGCCGGCGCTGGAATAGACGTAGTCGCCAAGTTCGTCTTCGAGCGCTCCCGCCAAATCGTCCACACGGGCCTGCGCCTCTTTGAGCGTCGCGCCGCGTGCCCGCAGGTGGATTTGGATGTCGCCCGCGCCCGCAAGGATCGTGGTCTGCACGTCGGGATAACGCTTGTAGATGGGCGCCGCTTTTGCATCGCACGCAGATTCGCCCATCATGGCGATCTTCAATACACGAGTGGCGATGTGCTGCGGCGGAAGAATCGTCTTGAGGCGCGGCAGGCATTGCTGCTCGAAGATGGGCTTCATCTCGTGCGGAGGGCCGGGCAGCAGCGTGAGGTAGCGGCGACGGCCAGCTTCTTCCACTTCGAGCCATTGTCCGGGCGCGGTGCCCAGCGGGTTGGGCAGCACCACCGCGCCTTCGATAACCTCCGCCTGGCGCTCATTGTTCGGCGGCATGGGACGCCGCAGTTCGGCGAAGCGCTTGTAGAGTTCGGTGATGAGCGTGGGATCGCGGTGGACCTCGCGCCCCAGCGCCGCCGCAACGCATTCGCGGGTGAGGTCGTCTTCAGTAGGGCCCAGGCCACCCATGAAGATCACGATGTCAGAGCGCGCGATTGCCACCCGGGCCACACACGTGAGCCGCTCGCGGTCGTCACCGACGACGGTCTTGAAGGCGATTTCGACTCCGAGTTGATTCAGCTTGTCGGTGAGGTAAAGGGAGTTGGTGTCCTGAAAGTACGGCGTGAGCAGTTCGGAGCCGATGGCGATGATCTCGGCAGTCACAGAAGCAGTTTCCAGTTTCCGGCTGCCAGTTTCAAGTTTTACATGGGACTCAACGCCGAGCACGCCGAGAGCGCCGAGATCGAGATATGGTGAGTCACTCTGCGAGGTGTGGCTTGGAAGCGCGGAGGTAAACCTATCAGCAGGCGCCACGTTCGAGATTTTCTCTGCGATCTCGGCGGGGCTCGGCGGTGAATTGTTTAGGTCGAGAATGGAAACGTTATTCCACCGGAAGCAGCGGCAGGCCCTGGATGCCCCAGGCGATGTGGTGGACGGCGTTGTTGGTGGCGAGCACGGCGGCCCTGCCGGGAGCAAAGGCGAGGCCGACGAGACCTTGTCCGGCAATCACCAGCGCGGCCTTCTTTTCGGGAGTGATCTTCACAATTCCGCGGCGGCCACGCAGGGAGGCAGCAACGTACAAGTTGCCGTCCACATCGAAGGCCAGACCCTGGGGACGTCCCAGGCCGCGGTAGAACACCTCGGTGGTGCCGTGCGGATCCACGCGATAGACGGAATCGAAGCTGGAGGTGGTTGGGCCGGTGACAAAGAGGTCGCCATCCGGGCTGAACGCCAGGTGATAGGCGGAGACGCTGGGCTCCAGCGTGGCAAAGACAAAAATCTGGCGCTCGCGGTTGATCTTGAAAATGGTTCCGCTGCGGTCGCCGACGTAGAGGTTTTCTTCACGATCGAATGCCAGCCCGGTGGCGATGCCCATGCCTTCGGCGTAAGCGGACATGGTCCCGTTCGGCGCCACGCGATAGACAGTGCCGTCGTAGCGCGAGGAGACGTACATCTGTCCGGCGCGATCGAAGGCAATGGCGGTGGGATTCATCATTTCGCTGACGAATGGCTTGACGTTGTAGCTGGTGTCGATCTTAAAGATGGCTACGGGAACTTTCTGTCCGCGCGCTCCGGAGAAGGTGACATAAATGTTGCCTTCGAGGTCGAGGGCGGGATTGGTGACGGGGTGCAGGTTCTCGGCGATGGGCGCGGCGACGGTGATGTTGTGCGGATTGCTGGTCGCGCCGTCGCTGGAGACCACCACGGGCCCGGACGTGGCGCCTTCCGGGACGCGGGCGACGACGAACTGGTCGGCGCTGAT
>DASRER010000004.1 GCA_035651995.1 Terriglobales bacterium
AGAATGCCCTCGACGCAGGCGCGGTTGGCAGCCCACGGCCGCCCACGACCGTCCCGTCGTCGCTTCGGTTGCGGAAAAAAATGCTCGATCAGTTCCCACTGCCGGTCGCTGAGCCGCATGGCGCGAGCTTCGCCAATCGCGGCCCTGCCGCGTAAGTGCTTGATTTGAGTACGAATCTATTTATGAAACCAGCTCTAGGGACCCACAGGCAGTCATCATCCAGATTGGTGCTGGTGATGAAGCGTTCGCGGCTTCTTCGAATCGGATCGACGCCGTCAGTGAAGCTTGCTGAATGCAGTGATCGGCATAAGGCAGTCACTATACGCTGCTCGCCGTTCGGGCGAGCCAACCGAGCGAGCCGAGCGCGCGCGCTTGACAAACTATCACATTAGATATATTCCAAATAGCGTGGATGGCGAAGCGATCAAGCGCCGGTTGGAGGGCAGCGGGTTGCGGTGCACTCCGCAGCGGTACGCCCTGCTGGCATTCCTGAGCGAATGCAACCGACATCCCACCGCGGCAGAGATTTTCGAAATGGTGAATCGGGCGGATCCACGCTCTTCAAGGGCCACGATTTACAACAATCTGCGGGACCTGGTGCAGGCAGGTTTGGTGCGTGAGGTGGCCGTCGAGGGCCGGGCCGCGCGATTCGACGCCAAGCGGATGCGGCATCACCACTTTATCTGCGACCGTTGCGGCAATGTTGAGGACATCGAGTGGTACGACGTTCCCAGGCCGGCCTCGGGCTCGCTGGGTAAGCGGCGCATCCGCGAATGTGAACTTATTTTCCGGGGGCTCTGCACGAAGTGCGCTCCTCGGCGAGCGAAGCGCGTCCGGGGATTGCACGGACGCGCAGGCCAGGGTTAGGTCGTCGCAATTCACTTAACCAATTCGTTGGCGCAGTTCTGCCGACTCATTTGAAGGAAGACATTATGGAGAAGAACCTCAGCGCGACAGCGCCGGCAGGCGCGCCTGCTCAGGAACAAGCCAAGTCAGCCGAATCCAAGTGCCCGGTATCGCACGGGTCTCGCCGGCACCAGACGAATGCCGACTGGTGGCCGAATCAGCTGAACCTGAAGGTCCTGCACCAGAATTCCCCTTTGTCCGATCCGATGGGCCAAGAGTTCGATTACGCGCGGGAATTCAAGAGCCTCGATCTGCAAGCGGTGATCAAGGACCTGCATGCGTTGATGACGGACTCACAGGCGTGGTGGCCGGCCGATTACGGCCACTATGGGCCGCTTTTCATTCGTATGGCGTGGCACAGCGCCGGCACGTACCGCATCGGCGATGGCCGCGGCGGGGCCGGTTCGGGCACGCAACGCTTTGCGCCTCTCAACAGCTGGCCGGACAATGCCAACCTGGACAAGGCGCGCCGGCTGCTCTGGCCGATCAAGCAGAAGTATGGCCGGAAAATCTCCTGGGCCGACCTCATGATTCTGGCCGGAAACGTCGCTTTGGAGTCGATGGGATTCAAGACCTTCGGTTTCGGCGGCGGGCGCGAGGACGTGTGGGAGCCGCAGGAAGACATTTTGTGGGGGCCGGAGGGCAAGTGGCTGGCGGACGAGCGTTACAGCGGCGATCGCGAGCTGGCGGACCCTCTGGGCGCAACGCAGATGGGGCTGATTTACGTGAACCCGGAAGGGCCCAACGGAAAGCCGGATCCGGTGGCTGCGGCACGGGACATCCGGGAGACGTTTCGCCGCATGGCGATGAACGACGAGGAGACCGTCGCGCTGATTGCCGGCGGGCACACCTTCGGTAAGACGCACGGCGCGGCCGTTCCCGCGCAGTATGTTGGCCCCGAGCCCGAGGGCGCCGACGTGGAAGAACAAGGACTGGGCTGGAACAACAAATTTGGCAGCGGCAATGGCGCGCATACGATCACCAGCGGCCTGGAGGGCGCCTGGACCACGACTCCGGTGAAGTGGAGCAACAACTATTTCGAAAACCTGTTCGGATTTGAGTGGGAACTCACGAAGAGCCCGGCTGGCGCGAACCAGTGGACGCCCAAGAACGGGGGCGGGGCGGGAACCGTTCCCGATGCGCACGATCCAGCGAAGAAACACGCACCGGTCATGCTGACCACGGACCTCGCCCTGAAAGTTGACCCGATCTATGGGCCGATCGCGAAGCGCTTCTACGAGCAGCCACAGGAGTTCGCCGAGGCGTTCGCCAAGGCCTGGTACAAGCTGACGCACCGCGACATGGGCCCACTGTCGCGCTACCTGGGCCCGCTGGTTCCGAAGGAGCCGCAGTTGTGGCAGGACCCGGTTCCGGCGGTGGACCACAAACTAATCGACGAGGAAGACGCCGCTGCCCTGAAGGTGAAGGTTCTCGCGTCCGGACTGTCGATCTCCGAGCTGGTCGCCACCGCCTGGGCATCGGCCTCGAGCTTCCGCGGATCCGACAAGCGCGGTGGCGCGAACGGGGCGCGCATTCGACTGGCGCCGCAGAAGGACTGGGAAGTGAACCAGCCCGCCCAGCTGGCCAGGGTGCTGACCAAGCTGGCGGCGATCCAGAAGGAGTTCAACGCCTCGCAAACGAATGGGAGCGAAGGGAAGAAAGTGTCGCTGGCCGACCTGATCGTTCTCGCCGGCAACGCGGCGGTTGAGCAAGCGGCGAAGAGGGCGGGGCACGAAGTGAAGGTTCCGTTCTCGCCCGGGCGCACCGATGCTTCGCAAGAGCAGACCGACGTGCACTCGTTTGCCGTACTGGAGCCGGCCGCGGACGGGTTCCGCAATTACCGCCGCGCAGGCGAGCAGAGGTCGCCGGAGGAGCTGCTGCTGGATCGGGCGCAGTTGCTGACGCTGACTGCCCCCGAGATGACGGTCCTCATCGGCGGCCTGCGCGCGTTGAACGCGAACTTCGGGCAATCGAAGCACGGCGTTTTCACCAAGCGTCCCGAGACGCTGACGAATGATTTCTTCGTCAACCTGCTCGACATGAGGACGAAGTGGCAGCCGGCTTCCGGCTCCGAAGGCGTGTACGAAGGGCGCGATCGCGCGACAGGCGAACTCAAATGGACCGCCACCCGAGTCGATCTTGTGTTCGGGTCGAACTCCCAGCTCCGGGCCATCGCCGAGGTCTATGCATGTGACGACGCGAAGGCGGTGTTTGTGAAGGACTTCGCGGCTGCGTGGAGCAAGGTGATGAACCTTGATCGCTACGACCTTGCCTGACGTCAGCGGGAAAAGCCGCCGCGTGGCGCGCCGAACCAACTGCCGATCTTCTCGACGCATTTGACGGACGGCGCCGAGGATCGGCGCGAGTCGGGAATCATTTTGTCGATCGCGGCCACTGCGCGACGCGGGGAACCGACGCGCCCTTTCCTGGCGCGGCCCTGGTCGCGGCCGGTCTGTTCATCTTCGCACCGCCGAGGACAACTCGAAGGGGAACGTTCGGGCGAGGCGCCTCGTCTAGACAGTTCGTGGCGACGTACCGGCGGGCGAGCGCCGCACGCCAGCGCGTGACCCGGGCGGCACGTCGCCACAACGTGAATGGCATCTCCGCGATCGCGTTGCTCAGGCGAGCTGGACGACGCCGGCGCCGTTGCTGAACGCAACGCGGGCGCCGAACGGTTGGGAGAGCCGAGCGACGCGCTCCACGATTCTTGCTGCGGCGGCCGGTGGCGCCAGGATCGGCGTGCCGCGGCGGGCCCGCGCCAGGTCCTGCTGGAGCGTAATCGGGAGGAGCGTGACCGAGGTGGCGCGGCCGCCGCGGAATTCGACGCGCGCGATTGCCGATTCCCAGAAGACGGCATCGCTGAATCCGTTCATGGCGCGGTCGAAGAAATCAGACGGATCACGCCCTTCGATGCCGCAGCGCGAATAGATCTCCTGGGGGATCTGCCGCATGCTTTCCGCCTGGAAGATGAAGTTGGCGAGCGAATAGAAGATGGGGCGCTGCTTGTAGATTTCCACGCCGCGCAGAATGTGGGGGCCGTGTCCGATGAACATGTGCGCGCCGGCGTCGATGCACTTGCGCGCAAAGTCCACGAGAAAGGCGGCGGGAACTTCGCGTGATGTGCCTGATTCATGCGCGTGGATGCTGACCAGCACCAGGCCGGCGTTGCGCGCGGCGCGGCGCACGGCGGCGGTGATGCGCGCCAGGTCCGTGGGATCGGGTGCGGTTGCGACGCCCGCGGCGTCGGCGGCAACGAAGCGGTTGCCGAGGAACGAGATGCCCTCCTGCGGGGCCTGCGGCACCAGTCCGGCTTCGGGATTGGGGAAGAGCGAATGGGAAATTTCTTCGAGCGATTTGAGCTGTGCGGCGGAGAGCTTGTAGGTGGTGCGAAAGCGCAGCGGGTTCAGCCCGGGGCGTCCGGGGATTTCATCGTTGCCGTCGGCGGCGAGCGACCACGGGCGGATGGTTGAGGCGCATGCGATGAGAGCGACGCGTCCGCGGCGGGAGTCGTAGAAGGCGGGAGCGGTGGCGTCGGCAAGGTTGCGGCCGGTGCCGGCGTGCGCGATGCCGGCGCGCTCCAGCTTCGACGCGGTGGCGAACATGCCCTCCTCGCCGTAATCGAGCGAGTGATTGTTGGCGGTGGAGACAATGTCGAAGCCGGCCCAGCGCAGCTCTTCGGCCATCGGGCCCTCGGCGCTGTTGTTCAGGTCGCCGCAGGCGCCGGTGGCGGCGGGCGCCGTGCCTGGGTCGGGAAAAGTGATCTCCACGTTGGCAAAAGCGGCGTCGGCGTCGCGAATCGAGCGCAGCAAGGCGAGTGTGGCGGGGTCGTCGTGTTCGAACGGCCGGTTGATGATGCAATCACCAACCGCGGCGATGGTGAAGGCATCGTCGCCGCCCTGGGCGAACAGGGAAACACGGGAAAGGCCGGCCATCGCGGCCAAGCAAGCGGAGCTGCGGAGGAAGTCGCGTCGTGTGGTCATGGCTGGAAGGAAGGGTGGACGCGGTCAATGCCGCGCCCACCGCGAGCCGATCAGTAGAGGAACTTCAGCGCGAATTGCAGGATGCGCGGATCGCGCGCTTCCAGCACCCGGCCGAAGGTGGGCGAACCGATGTTCCCATCGGGGATCACGAAGTTCGGATGGTTGAGGATGTTGAAGAACTCGGAGCGGAACTGAACGCGAGAACTCTCGGTGATGCGGAAGTTCTTCGAGATGGAGAAATCGAGGTTCCTGTAAGCCGGTCCAATCAGGCTGTTGCGCCGTTCATTGCCGAACTGCCCGGGATTTGCCGTTTGGGTAAGGCGCTGGAACGCCGCCGTGTTGAACCACTGCAGATCGGTGCGCGGGCCGGCGTTGGGGTCGCCGATGACGTTCGGCCGGTCGCCGCCGACGCCGGTGAGGGAAACATCAACCGGCTCGGTCACCGTGAACGGCTGTCCGCTTTGCATGGCGTAAATCCAGTTTGTCTGCCAGCCGCCAAGGAGCGAGCCCGCCACGCCGGTGAGGTTGCGCGCGAAGGGCAGGTCGTAGACGCCGGAAAGAACGAACCGGTGCCGCGTGTCGTAGAGCGACGGCCCGTATTCCAGGTCGATGCGGCTGGGAATCATGGGCGTGTTGACGTTGCCGGCGTTGGTGTTCTGGCTGATGTTGAAGTAGGAACCGGTGTCGAGGCTCTTCGACCAGGTGTAGGACGCCAGGAACGTGAGGCCGCGCGAGTAGCGCTTGTTGGCGCTCAACTGGAGGCCGTTGTAGTTGGACCCGGCGGTGTTCTCGATCTGGGTGACGCCGCGGAAGTTGGGGTTGATGCGGCGAGACTGCAGGTTGGCGACCGTGGCGCCGGGGCCGAAGATGGCGGGATTCGCCTGGTTGAAGCGGATCAGCTTCACGCCGCGCGTGCCGACGTAGGCGGCCTCGAGGAGCACGTCGCCCGGTATCTGCCGCTGGAGGGAGAGGTTCCACTGCTCGTCGTAGGGCATCACGGTGTTCTGCGCAAACGACGTGAGGCCGACGGGCAGGACGACATTCTTCGAGGCGAACGGGTTCGCCTGGCCGGCCAGCGGATTGGCGAAGCTGGTGGGCGGCGCGGTCGAGGCGAAGCTGGGGAAGCCCGGCGGTGAAGAGTTCGCGGCGTTGAATGTGGCGATGCCGGGGATGTACTCGTAGAAGATGCCGAAGCCGGCGCGGACCGACCACCTTCCCGTGCCGGTCGGATCCCACGCCAGCCCGATGCGCGGCGCGAAGTTGTTGCCATCGGCGTTGTAGGTTCCGCCGGGGATGCCCGGGTCGCCCTGATAGACGAGGCCGACCGGCGCGTCGGCACGAAGCGTGGACTTCATGCCCGGCCGATAGGTGGCGAACAACTGGTTGTCGGGAGTCTTGAATGCGCCCTGCCAGGTGTAGCGCAGGCCGAGGTTCAGGGTGAGGTTTTGCCGGATGCGGTAGTTGTCCTGTGCGTACCACTCATAGGTGTAGCCGTTCAAGTCGAACTGCGCGATGGTGCCCTGCGAGAACGACGCCGGCGTCCCCAGGTAGAACTCCGCCAGTGCGTTTTTCGCGATGGAACCGTTGAAGGTGAACTGGCCGTTGATGTTGCTGCCGAAGACAACGCCGAACTGGGTGCGTCGCAAATCCACGCCGAACTTGGCATCGTGCTTGCCGTGGGCGAGCGCGACCGCGTCGCGGATCTCGTAGCTGTTGGTGATTCTGATTGCCGGTCCCTGCGGATTGCCCAGCGGTGAAAGGCCGGTGACCTGAATGACCGGGATGGTTTCAAAGTCCGGGCCCTGCGTGGGATAGGTGAAGCCGAAGTCGGAGAGTTTGTCGCGACGCGTAAACAGCGGGCTGCCAAAGTTCAGGCGCACATAAGAGAGGCGCAGTTCATTGAGGAGCCGAGGCGTGAAAATGTGCGTGTAGGCGGTTGAAAGCGTGCGCGGCCGCTGCGAAGCCAGGCCGGGGAATCCCGGAACGGTCGCGCCGAAGGGCACGAAGGGCTGTTTCTGGTCCTGCGAGTTCTGCAGGTAACGGGCCCAGAATGTGTTGCTGCTGTTGAATTGGTGATCAATGCGCACGCCCCATCCATTGCGATCGTCCTGCAAGGTGGGCGACGAGGTGAACAGGTTTGCGCCGGAATTGGGATTGGGATACAGCGCCAGCAGCTTCTGCGCGATGGGGTTGATGGGCACCACGTTGTTGGGGAACGGCTGGCCGGTTGCCGGGTTGGTGGGCTTGGTGGCGCTCTGCGAAAAGTCGCCGTTGCGCTCCAGCAGCGTGGGCACGCCTGCCGTACTGGTGATGCCCTGGCGGTTCCGGAAGCCCTCGTAATAGGCGTAGAAGAACGTCCGGTTCTTGCCGTTGTAAACGCCGGGGATGAGAACCGGGCCGCCGGCGCTGAAGCCGAACTGGTTCTGCTTGAGTACGGGCTTGCTACCACGAGCGAAGAAGTTGTGCGCGTCGAAAACGTCGTTGCGCAGGAACTCCCACACCGCGCCGTGCAGCCGATTGGTGCCCGACTTGGTGAGGACGTTCACCACCGAGCCGCCGCCCCAGTACTCGGCGGAGTAGGAGTTGGTGAGGATCTTGAATTCCTGGATGGCGTCAGGCGGCGGGCGCAGCACGCTTGATGTGAAGAAGATGTCGGTGTCGAGGCCGCCATCAACCATGAAGACATTGGCCTGGGTGCGCAGCCCGTTCACGTTGAAACCCTGGTCGGCGGCGGCGCCCGAGCCGCTCTTGGCGAGGTTGGGCGTAATCGGCGTGACGCCGGGCTGGAGCGATCCGAGCTGGAGGAAGTTGCGCCCGTTCAGCGGCAGGTCGGTGACCTTGCGCTCGTCGACGACTTTGCCGAGGGTGGCGACGGTGGTGTCGACCTGGGAGGCATCGGCCACGACTTCCACCGCCTGCTCCACCGCTCCGGGGCGCATCTGCGCATCGACGCGCGCGTTCTCGTTCACGTTGACGGTGACGCCGTGCTGCACATAGGGCGCAAATCCGGTCGCTTCGACGCGCACGGTGTACTTGCCGACGGGCAGGAGCTTGACGGTGTACTCACCGGTGGCGTCGGTGGTCAGGGTACGCTGCGCGCCCGTGCCTTCATTGGTGATGGTGAGCTTGGCGTTGCTGATGGCGGCGCCAGTCGAGTCGTGCACGGCGCCGAGGATGGTGCCGGTGGTTTCCACGGCGAAGGTGAGCGGAGCGGCGGCGAGCAGCAGGATGGTGCTGAGAACGAGAAGGCGTTTCATCGTATGCTCCATGCGGCCGGCAAATCAGTGGCTACCGGCTGCGATTGAGTTCGTGGCCTGCGCATGCGCCAGGGCGGTGTTCGGGGTCCCATTGCGGTAGAGCACGCGGCCGGCGGGGTGTCCGGTCAGCCTGCGGTTTTCCAACGCAACGGAGCCGTTGACCAGCACATGCAGTACTCCGTCGGGGTAGTGCAGGGAATCGGCGTAGGAGCTGCGGTCGGCCATATGCTCCGCGTCGAATACCACGATGTCGGCGGCGAGGCCCTCGCGCAGCAGTCCGCGATCACGCAGCCGCAGCGACTGCGCGGCCAGGCCGGTCATCTTGCGGACCGCTTCCTCCAGCGAGAGGACCCCTTCTTCACGCACATACTTGCGATAGACGCGGGCAAAGCTGCCCAGTGAGCGTGGATTGATCCAGCGCGGGCCGAGTGGCGTAAGTTCGCCGTCGCTGCTGAAGCTGAGCCACGGCTGCTTGAGCACGGCGACCACGTCACGCTCATCACAAGGGCCGATGGAGATGACGAAATGCTCGTCTTCGGTGCGCAACAGCTTCTCGGCGATGCTGAAGCCGTCGGTGTGCTCCAGGGCGGCGATTTGCGGGATCGTCTTGCCCACGTATTGCGGATTTTTCGTGGAGACCTCGACGCGGAGCCAGCCGTATCCCCACTTCCTGATCCAGTTGCGGCTGGAGGGGTTGTTGATCCCCTCGTCGTTGGCTTTCCTGATTTGCTCGCGCCTGGCGGGATCGTCGAGCGCTTTGACGAGTTCGGCGACGTACTGCTTCTGCTCAGCGTCGTTGGCGAAGTCGGGAGGATTCCCGTGGAGGGCGTTGTAAACCTGCTCGAGGTGTCCCATGCCGGGCGGGATTTGCAGCACCGACGCGACCGATGTGCGCACCGCGCCGTTGGGGAACGGGTACTGGTTCGCGGTGATCTCCTGGCCGCGGGCGCGCGCGGCGTTGATGAGCGCGACCGCTTCGGCCATCTGGCCCCAGTTGTCCTGGCCCATGACCTTGATGTGCGAAATCATGAGCGGAATGTGCGCGCGCTCGGTGATGGCGAGCGTTTCGCGCAGCGACGGCATGAATGACGTCATCTCGTCGCGGTGATGGGTGTCGTAAATCCCCCCGTATTCGGCGGCGACCTTGGCAAGTTCCACGACTTCATCGGTCGAGGAGTAAACGCTGGGGATGTACACCAGGCCGGTGGAGAGGCCGAAGGCGCCGGCCTCCATACCCTGGCGGACCATCTGCTTCATCTGCTCGCGTTCGGCCGGGGTGGCGGCGCGGTCCACGATGCCGATCACTTTCGTGCGAATCGGATTCTGGCCGATGTAGAAGGCCGTGTTCACGCCCATGCCGGCGCGCTGCCACTGGCGCGCGTCGTCCATCATTTCGACGGTGCCGAGGCCGTCGATTCCCAGGACGACGGTGGTGATGCCCTGGATCAGCCAGAACTCTGCCGGCCGCAGGTTTGGATCGCGCAGGCCACGGTCGGAGTGGTTGTGCATGTCGATGAAACCGGGCGCGACGTAGAGGCCGGACGCATCGATTTCCTTCGTGGCGCTGGCAGCATGCAGGTCGCCGATGGCGGCGATCTTGCCGACGCGTACGCCGACATCGGCGTGGAACCAGGGATTGCCGGCGCCGTCGATGACGCGTCCGTTGCGTATGATGACGTCGTAGCGATCGGCGGCGAGGGCGGGGCCGGTGAGCGCGACAAGGGCGAGCAGCAGCGGGAAGAATGCCCGCCGCGGCGCAGCAAGGGGCGGGCTTGTGGATGCCAAACCCAGGGCGACGCGAATGTGCCGTGCCCGCATACCGCAACGTGGGAAAGCCACTGATTTCTACTCCGCTACTTCGCTGCTGTCAAGCATGTCCGGTACCGCATCTGTATCCCGATGGTATACCGCCAAGCGGCGCGGCGTCCTATGCAAGGGCCGCGCCAAGGTCCTAATTGCCGGCTGGCTTTTCCGCTGAGGGGCCGACGCCCAGCCGCGCAACGTCCTGCTGCACGGCTTTCCATTCGGCCATGAGCGCGTCGCGCCGCGCGTCGTACTCGTGCAGCAGGTCGTAGAGTTGCTGCGGCGGCGCGGTGTCGGCCGCGCCGGCGACGTTCGCCAGTTCCGCGTACTGCGCGTCCAGCAGAATCGGATAAACGAGCGCGGCGTCGCGGCTGGTAGAGCGCACCTGCGTCATTTTCCCTTCGATGTCGGCCATCTTGCGCAGCAGGCCGTCGATCGTGCTGCGCCGGCCGGCGTCGCCGCCTGCCGATGCTTTTTCGACGGAGGCGCGGGAGTTGCGGATCTGGATGACCGCGTTGTGGAGTTCATTGACGCGATCGCGCACCTGCACGCAGAAGTCATACTGCTTCAGCAAGTCGGCCGTGGTTGCTTTCACACGCGGGTCGGCCTTGATCTCCAGCGGCGCGGTGTGCTGCTGGCCGGCGACGGTGAGGCGCACCTGGTACGTCCCCGGCGGAACCAGCGGCCCGCCGCCGAGCGTTTCCAGGATGAACAGCCCCGGCACGGGCGTGGGGCCTTGGGCGCGATAGTTCCAGCGATAGCGGTTCATGCCCGCGCGCGCGGTGAGAGCCGGTTCGCGTGGAGTGGCGGGCTCGGGGCCGCCGGCGGCCGGTGGCGGGCCCGGCTTGGCGCTTGTTGCGTGGTGCAGAACGGCGCCCTTGGCATCGAGGATGTCGAGGGTGATGGGCGCGGACGGCTCGGAGGCCAGAAAGAAGTCGATCGCCGCGCCGACGGGCGGATTCTGGCCGGCGTTCCTGACGGGCCCTCCGCCAGCGAAACCGCCGCCGCCGCGCTCGCGATAGGAAACGGCGGGTTTGTACAAGTGTACGCCGGCGGCGGCAACTTCGGGCGTCGCCTGGCGCAGCGGCGTGATGTCGTCGAGGACCCAGAGGCCGCGCCCGTGGGTGGCGATGATCAGATCGTCGCCATTGACGGTCGTGTCCCACACGGGGACCGGCGGCAGGTTCAGCTTGAGCGATGTCCAGTTGGCGCCGTCGTCAAACGAGACGTACAAACCGCCCTCGGTGCCGGCGTAGAGCATGCCGGGCCGCTGCGGGTCGGCATGAATGGAATGTACCCAGTGGCCGGGCGCGATGCCGCGCGTGATCCCGGTCCAGGTCTTGCCGAAATCCGACGTTTTGAAAATCATCGGGCGGAAGTCATCGGAGTAGTGAAGATCGGCGGCGAGGTATGCCGTGCCCGCTGCCTTCGAGGAAGGTTCGATCATGCCGATGCGCGACCACTCGGGCAATTGCTGCGGCGTGACTCTGCTCCAGCTTTTTCCGCCATCGCGCGTGAGCTGCACGATGCCGTCGTCGGTGCCGGCCCACAGCAGGTCTTTCTGCACGGGCGACTCGGCCAGCGCAAACAGCGTGTCGTAGTACTCGGAGCTGGCGTTGTCGGGCGTGAGCGGCGCGGGACTGGACTGCTGCTTGCTCTTGTCGTTGCGCGTGAGGTCGGGGCTGATGATGCTCCAGCTCATGCCGCCGGTGGTTGTCTTGAACACGACCTCGCTGCCCACGTACCAGACGCTGGGATCGTGCGGCGAGATGATCATGGGTGGCGTCCAGTTGAAGCGGTGCTTCAGGCCGGCGGGCGGATGCGCGCGAGCGCCCAGCCAGGGCGCGATGTTCTGCACCTGGCCGCTGGCGCGATCGAAGCGCGTGATGTGTCCGTTGTGGTCTCCGGAAAAAACGATGTTGGAGTCGCGCGGGTCGGGCCAGTTGTATCCCGATTCACCGCCGCCGACGGTGTAGAAGTCGCGGTCGGTGATGGCCGGACCGTCGCCGCGATTCAGGATGGCGAGGCTGGTGTTGTCCTGCTGGGAGGCGTAGATGCGGTAGTTGAAATTGCTGTCGGTGGTGACGTGGTAGAACTGGCCGGTTGGCTGGTTATTCTGCGGCGTCCAGGTAGCGCCGCCGTCCATGGAGATGCTGACGCCGCCGTCGTCGGCCTCGATCATCCGCTTGTTGTTGGTGGGATCAATCCACAGGAAGTGATTGTCGCCGTGCGGCACGGGCACGACTTTGAACGTGCGGCCGCCATCGGTGGAGCGCAGCGTGTTCAGCGCGAGGCCGTAGACGGTGTCGGCATCCTGCGGGTCGGCATAGATGTGATTGCCATACCACGGGCGCACCCAAATGGGCTCGCTGTTGACCACCTGCCAGTTTTCGCCGGCATCGTCGGAGCGGTAGACGGCGTTGGTTTCGGCCTCGATGATGGCGTACACGCGCTTGGAATCGGCGGCGGAAATCGAGACGCCGATGCGTCCCAGCACGCCCGCCGGGAGACCATGCCCGGAGAGGCGCGTCCAGTGGTCGCCGCCGTCGGTGGACTTGTACAGGCCGCTGCCCGGGCCGCCGCTCGTCAGGCTGTAGGCCGTGCGGCGGACCTCATACATCGAAGCGAACATCACATTCGGGTTCTTCGGGTCGAGCGTGACGTCAACCGCGCCGGTCTTGTCGTCCACGTAAAGAATGCGCTCCCAATTCCTGCCGCCGTCTTTGGAGCGATAGAGACCGCGCTCGGGATTCGGGCCGAAAGCGTGTCCGATGGCGGCGACGTAGACCACGTCGGGATTCTTCGGGTCGACGACGATGGCGCCGATGTGGCGGCTGTCTTTCAGGCCGATGTTCGTCCACGTTTTGCCCGCATCGGTGGACCGGTAGACGCCGTCGCCTTCCGAGATGGTGTTGCGCAGGCAGGGCTCGCCGGTGCCGACATAAATAATGTTGGGATCGGAGGGCGCCACCGTGATGACACCGATGGACCAGATGCCGGCAGCGTCGGTAATTGGCGACCAGGTGATGCCGCCGTTGGTGGTCTTCCACACGCCGCCGGTGACGGCGCCGAAGTAGTACGTGAGCGGATCACCGGGAACGCCGGCGGCAGCTTCGGCGCGGCCCCCGCGGAATGGGCCGACCAGGCGCCAACGCAAACCGTCGTACAAGTTCGCAGGCACCTGCTGAGCGACTGCGTCGAGGGATGCGACGGACAGAACCAAGCTGGCGAGGCAGAGCAGAAGCGCGCGGCAGGAACGAGTCATGGGATCACCCCTGAGTCACGAGATTGCGAAGCGCGGCGCCGAAGGCGCGGACTTCGTCGATGGTGTTGTAGTGGACCAGCGATGCCCGCACCGTGCCGGAAGCGGGATCAAGGCCGAGGCGGCGGATGAGGCGCGGCGAATAGTTGTGCCCGTCGCGGACGCCAATCCCTCTGGCGGCGAGCGCCTCACAGATCTGCGCGGGCCCGACGCCGTCAACGGTGAAGCTGAAGGTGGGCGTGCGCAGCGCGAGCTGCGATTCGCCGCTCAATCCGTAAATATGCGAGCCGGGAACAGCCCGCAGCGCGGCGAGCATTTCGCGTGACAGCGTCTGCTCGTAGCTGGTGATGGCGTTCATCGCGGCGATGATTTTTTCGCGCCGCGAACCGGCGCGCGGCTGGACTCGCTTGCCAAGCCACTCCAGGTACTGCACGACGGCGTCCATGCCGGCGACGTTCTCGTACGTGTAGGTGCCGGCTTCGATCTTCCAGGGCGGCTCGTCGGGGATGAAGTCTTCGCGGAACGTGGGCAGTTCGCGGAGGGCGCCGAAGCGCCCCCAGAGGAAGCCCATGTGCGGCGCGAAGATCTTGTAGCCGGAGCAAACCAGGTAGTCGCAATCCCAGGCCTGCACGTCGAACAGGCCGTGCGGGCCGTAATGAACTGCGTCGACGAAGACCTGCGCGCCGGCGGCGTGGGCGCGGCGCGCGACGTCGGCGATGCCGGTGATCGAGCCGAGCGCGTTCGAGGCAAGCGTGCACGCGACCAAACGCGTGCGCGAGGAGAGAAGCGCGTCGAGGTCCTCGGGGTGGAGCAGGCCGTCGTCGCGGAACTTCCACCAGACGAAGCGCGCTCCTTCGCGCTCCAGCGCGAGCCAGGTGGCGACGTTCGCTTCGTGGTCCAGGTCAGTGACGATGATCTCGTTGCGCTGACCAAGCGTCTGGCCGATGGCGAGGCTTACGGTCCGAATGAACGAGGTGGCATTCAGGCCGAAGGCGACTTCTTCCGGGCGATTGGCGTTGAGGAACAGCGCGACCGACTCGCGCGCGGAGGCGATCGTCTCGTCCACGGCGCGCGACTGCGGATAGCGGCCTCCGCGCTGCACGTTGCGGCGCAACAGGTGGCCCGCGGTGGTATCGAGCACGATCTGCGGCGCCTGCGCGCCGGCGGCGTTGTCGAAGAAGACGAACCCGGGGTTGTCGCGGACCGCGGGGAACTGGTTGCGGACCTCGGCCACGGGAAAATCAACCTGCGCGGGACTGTGGGCCGCGGGCATGAAACTACTCCGCTCCTTCCGCAGCGGTCGGGGCTGAGATGCGCGCGGCGTTCGCCGCCAGTTGGCCGGTCCGCCTGCTCCTGAAATAAGCGATGGAAATCAATCCGAGCATGGGTATGAACGCGGGGATGGTGTAACGCAAACCGTCTACCCAAAACGTCGTTGCGCTGATGGCGAGCACCGCGGCGATGGCGGTGATGGTCGGCACAGGATGCGCCGGCAGGCGCAGCGGCAGTCGCGCCGCGAGCTCGGCGCCGATCGTTTTGCGGAAGTTCAGGTGCGAAAGCAGGATCACGATCCAGACAAAGAACATTCCGGCTACCGCCGTCCCGTAAAGCAAAAGGAAGGCGTTCGAGGGCGCGTAGATCGCCAGCAGGACGGCAGCGGCCATTCCCGCGGTGGAGACCACCAGGGCGCGCAAAGGAACTCCCGCTGGGGAAACGTTTCCCAGCCACGCGGGCGCGTATCCGCCGCGGGCGAGCGAGAACAGCATGCGCGTGGAAAGATAAAGATTGGTGTTGGCGCTGGAGAGCGCGGCGGTGATGACCACTGCGTTCATGATGCTTGCCGCAAACGGAATTCCCACCGCCGCGAAGGTCCGCACAAACGGACTGCCGGAAAGTCCGGCGCCGGCGGTGGCGTTCCACGGCGAAACCGCCAGCGAGATGAAGAGCGCCAAGATGTAAAAGAGGATCAGCCGGAGCACGATGGTGCGCATGGCGCGGGGAATGCTCTTTTCCGGCTGTTGCGCTTCGCCGGCCGTGACCGCGATCACTTCGACACCCATGTAGCTGGTGATGCCGAGTGTGAGGGCGAGCCACACGCCCGACCATCCGTTGGGCAGGAATCCGCCGTGCGCGGTGAGGTTGCGCAACCCGATCGCCGGCCAAGGTCCGATGCCGGCGACGAGCGCGAACCCGAGCAGGATGAAGGCGACGATGGCGACCACCTTGATCAGCGCGAACCAGTATTCGAACTCGCCGAAGCGGCCGACCTGCATGCTGTTCACGGCAACCAGTCCGGCGGAGACGGCCAGCACCCAGATCCACTGCGGCACCGCCGGAAACCAGTACGCGAAGTAAATCCCGACGGCGGTGACTTCGGCGCCGATGGCGATGATCTGCACGATGCCGTAAGTGGCGCGAACCGCGAATCCGGACCAGGGAGAGAGATATTTTTCCGCGTAGATTCCGAACGATCCCGCGACGGGATGCACGACGGCCATCTCGGCCACGGCGCAGGCGAGAATGCCGGCGACGACGGCGCCGGCGACGTAGGTGATGAGCACTCCCGGTCCGGCCAGACGGATGGTGACGCCGCTGCCCAGGAACAGTCCGACACCGATGGCGCCGCCGATTGCGATCATGCTGAGCTGGCGCTCGGTGAGGCGGCGCTGGAGGCTTTCGCCTTCGCGCGCTGTCTTGTTGCCGTCCGGTGCCGAGCCGGTCATTGTCTCTCCCCGGGGTCACTCGCCGCGCGATTCGGGTTGCGCGGCGCGCACAACGATATACAATCGGTATGCCAATTGTCACGTCCCGCGCAGGAGAAAAAGATTTCGTTGCCCGCAACCGCGGGTTCGGATGGTGGAAGGTCGCGATGAAAACCAAGCCCGGCAGGTCAGCCTTATCTCGAAGCAGCAAGCGGCGCGGCGGCGCGAAGATGCCGGCCATTCCTCCGGTACTGAAGAGCATGACCGCCTCGGCCACTCCGGGCTCGCTCGGGAGCCGGGTTTACCAGGCGCTGAAGCGCGACATCATCACGGGCGTGTTTCGCTCGGGAGAGGCGCTCACCGAGAGCCTGCTGGCGAAGCGATACCGCGGCAGCCGCACGCCGGTGCGTGAGGCCGCAGTGCGGCTGCAGCAGGAGAACCTGCTGCTGATCGTGCCCAGCCGTGGATACTTCGTGCGGCACATCACGATCAACGAGCTGAACCAGCTCTACGAGTACCGCGCGGCGCTCGAGTCGGCGTGCGCGGACCTGGCGGCGCGCAAGGGCGCCGCTGCCGGCGAGATTGACCACCTGAGCAGCCTGGGGCAGGTGCACTTCGAGAAAGACGACCGGGCCAGCTACGAGCGGTTCATCGAGTCGGACACCGCATTTCACATCGGGATCGCGCAGCTCACGCGCAATCAGCTGCTGACCGAGGCGGTGCGCGACGTGCGCTGCCACATGGAGCGCATCATGTACGCGGCGATCAACATTCACTACTACGGCGAGTCGCCGGCCAAGGAGCACGCGGGCATTATCCAGGCAATCCGCGATCGCGACGCGGAGCGCGCCCGCCGCCTGATGCAGGAACACATTTACATCTCCAAGGAGAAGGTGTTCCAGCTGGCAAGCAACTCGCGGGTGCTGTAGCGGCCCCGCCAAACGCCAACGTTCCGCAACCGCCATACCAGCGGCGGTATACGGCCTGCATCCTCGCCCAGGCTTTGCGTGCCTGGTTCCAGACTTTGCCTATTCGCCCTTGAACTGAATGGCAACATCGGTGGAGGACGAAACGGGCCTGCCGTTCAGGGTGGCCGGACGGTAAGTCCACTCGCGCACGGCCCTGACCGAGGCCGCGACGAGGTATGGATCGCCGCTGATGACGCGCGCGTCGGTGACTTTGCCTTCCGCCGAAATGGCGATGTGCAGTCTCACGACGCCGGACCGGCGCAGGAGCTTGGCTTGCGCCGGGTACTCGGGAGGCCGTCCCTGCAAGCGCGTGGCGGGAACCGCGAGCGACTCCTTCGCCACAAGAGCGGCAGCCGGAGCGGCCGCGGCAGGCAGGTCAGGCAGCGGCCTGACCGAGCCGGCCGTGAGTCCGAGGGAAGGCGGCTCGACGGGCTCTTCCGGCTTTGCGACCGGCTTGCCGGTGCTCAACTGAAGGACGGCGACCGGCTCCTCGGCCTTTTCGGGCGCGTGCGTGTGCGCCGGCTCAGGCTTCGGTCCTTCCGTCTTGGCAACGACGGGGGAAGCGGCGGGCTGTGGCGAGGCAGTGACTGGGGTTGGGGCCGGAGGTTGTGGGGCTGGGGTCGCGGGAATCGGCTCGTCCGTCGCTGCCGGAGCCGGCACGGCGGGCGCAGGCGCCTGATGGGCGGCCACGTTCTCCGGCGCGGGGGGCGCAGCCGGCGCGGTCCTGTGCCGCACGTAGAGGACGAGGCCGAGGCCCAGCAACACGAGCGCGGCAACAGGTCCGGCCAGCAGGAAAACATTTCTCCGGCTCCAGGTTTGCGGCGCGCGGTTGGCGACGTGCGACGGATGCGGGACAGCGACCGGCGATGTTGCCGGACGAGCGGTGTAAGTGGCGGCCGGTTTCGGTTTGACGAGAGAGCCGTGCGACGTCGGGTCCTCGGCGAAGCCCAGGACATCGGGGCTCACGCTCGTCGGCGCCGGCTGTTCCTGTTCCTTAACCAACTCCGACACCGGTTTCGGGGCCGCGGGTTTGGGGGACGGGGCAACCGGCGGAACGCGGACCGGCTCCGGTTCCTGGAGCAGGGAAGTGAGGTCAATCTCGAGGGGCGATTCGGTCGCGGACGACCGCAGCGGTTCGGCCGGTTCCGACTCGCTGAGCTTGCTGGCGAGCACGTCGCGCAGGGCCATGAGGATGGCGATGTGCGAGGCGCTGAACGCCTTTTGCGCCTGGGAGAGCACGGCGAGCACGGCACGCACTTCGCCGCCCCACGGCACAGGAACGCTCATGATGGAGCGCACGCGGAGCGCACGGAAAGCGCCTTCGAGCTGCGCTTCGGCGTCGGGATCGGCGCAGGTCTGGACCTTCTTTGTGGTGACGCACAGCCCGGTCACGCCGCTGGGAAACGGAATCGTGGCGCCAACTTCAGGCGCGATGCCGTCGCTGGTGCGAATTACCAGATCGTTGCGACGGCGGAGAGCGATGACGACGCCGGTGGCGCCGGTGAGACACTGCGCGCGCTCGGCGATTTCCGACAGCTCTTCCGCGAGCAGAAGGGCATTCGCGCTCAGCGGAGGAGGCGCGACCCGCGATTCGGTCCTGGGGACGGTTGCCATAAGAATGAGCCTCCCCGTGTTCATTTTCCGTACTGACCGGCTACGAGAGCCGGTGCATATAGATGTTTATCGCGGCGGGACCTGGAGCGATACATCACGAGCGTGCAGTGTGCTTGTGGATGGGGGAAACGAAGGTGTATGGACCAGTGGGTTAGCGGGCAGGCGCCGGAGGCCAGTGGGACCTTGCGATGAGGGCCCTCCCCGGTCGAGCGAAGCACGAGGCCGAAGTACTGGGGGTGCTTGGCGACGCAGGCCTGCGCGAGGGCCACACGCATCCATGCTGCCGGCGTGCGCGGTGGGAGTTTAATGGCGGGGCGGCTTCCACAAGGGTTGGGAGAAGAGCAACTGCGATTTCGAGCTTGCGGCGGTGTGGTCTTAAACTGGCGGGGCGGCCGCGGCGGGAAGCGGCGATTCCGAGATCGCAAGAAGAGCGCCGGTGAGCGACAAGCTGGTCTTCCTGTTCGACGTGGACAACACGCTGCTGGACAACGACCGGGTGGCCGCAGACCTGCGGAACCACCTGGAGCGCGAGGTGGGGCACGAACGGCAGGAGCGCTACTGGAGCATCTTCGAAGGATTGCGCGCCGAAGTGGGTTACGCCGACTACCTGGGGGCGCTACAGCTCTATCGCGCAAATTTTCCGCGTGATCCGCACCTGTTAACGGTGTCGCACTTCCTGCTGGAGTACCCATTCGCGCATCGCCTGTTTCCCAACTCGCTCGACGCGGTGGACCATGTGAAGCAGTTCGGCAAGCCGGTCATTTTGTCTGACGGCGATGTTGTCTTCCAGCCGCACAAGGTCTGGCGCTCGGGGCTGCACGACGCATTTGACGGGGCGGTCCTGATCTATATCAACAAGGAGTTCGAATTGGAGGATGTGGAGCGCCGGTATCCGGCGGAGCATTACGTGCTGGTCGACGATAAGGTGCGCATCCTGACGGCCGTGAAGCGGATCTGGGGGCGGCGCGTGACGACGGTTTTTCCGCGACAGGGGCACTATGCTCTCGACGAGAAGCTGGTGAGCAGTTTCCCGCCGCCCGATTTCACCATCCCGCGGATTGGAGACCTGGTCACGCTGGATTTTGGAGCACTGGTGGAGAAGTCAGGTGCGGCGGACCGGCAAGGACGGGCACAAGGTTAAAGTTGCATAACGGCGCTTGAGCGCTTCGAGCGCGCGGCATGTCCGGGACCTTGCCAGCGGCGCCACGAATACCTGGGTCGCGTATCAGTTGCCCATCAACAATGCCGGCGGGCAGGCAACTTACGATTCGCGGCAGGTAGAGCTGGTGGCGCACTTCACGTTCTAGGAACGGGAAACGCACCGATAGCGCCGCTTCGGCGGCGCTATTTTTTTGCATTCAGTCCAGCTTGAATTGCAGGTGCTGTTTCACGGCCGGCCACTCGGCGGCGATGATGGAGTAGACGACGGTGTCGCGCAGGGCGCCGTTGCTGTGCAGCTGGTGGCTGCGCAGGATGCCATCTTGCTTGGCGCCGAGGCGCTCGATGGCGCGGCGGCTTGCGTGGTTGAAGAAGCTGGTGCGGAATTCGACGGCGATGCACGCCAGCTTTTCGAAGGCGTAGGCCAGGAGCAGCAACTTGCACTCGGTGTTGATGGCGGTGCGCTGGGCGGATTGCGCGTACCAGGTGGAGCCGATCTCCACGCGGCGGTTGCGCGCGTCGATGTTCATGAAAGAGGTCATGCCGACAATGCCGCCGCCGGCGAGATCGCGAACTGTCCATGGCAGCATGGAGCCGGAGCGTTGCAGGTCGAGGCGGCGCTCGATTTCGGCGCGCATCCCCTCGGGCGAAGGGACGACCGTGTACCAGAGCTTCCAGAGCTCGCCGTCGCGGGCGGCGGCGACGAGGCCGTCATGGTGCTCGAGCGAGAGCGGTTCCAGAGCGGCGTGGCGGCCGCGGAGCGTGATGGGGGCGGTGAATGGGTCCATTTCGGAAGGAGTGGCGATGCGCGGATTCTATCAGCCAGGCCCTAAAGGCCAGAGAGGCACGGGAGGGCAGCCCCGTCCGGAGCAACTGCCGCGCCGGGCGGGGCATCTTTGGCGGGTGGGGAGATGTCCATGAAGAAACACTTGAATGTAGTACTGGCAATGCTTGTCCTGATGGCGGCGGGAGTGGCGCAGACGCATATGCTGCCGGAGGGGAGCGAAATCAAGGTAAGGACTGACACGGCAATTCCGGCGAAGCCGGCGGCGAACGCCCGCTACACGGCGAGCGTGAGCAACGATGTGACCGACAGCTCGGGCGCAGTGGTGATCCCGCGGGGCTCACGTGCCACGCTGGTTGCCGTGCCGAACCCCGATGGCAAAGACACGACGCTCGACTTGAGGTCGGTCCGTGTCAATGGGCAGAGCTACTTGCTTCAGGCTCCAGGCGAGACCAGTTCGTCGCCCGAGGGACTGGGCGCCAATAAGCGCACGGCGAAATACGTGGGCGGCGGCGCCGCGATCGGCGCCGTCCTGGGTGCGCTGCTGGGCGGCGGCAAGGGAGCCGGCATCGGCGCCATCGTGGGCGGTGCAGGCGGAGCCGCGGGCCAAGTCCTTACCGGAAAGAAGAAAGAAATGCCGGCCGAAACCGAGCTGAGCTTCAAGCTGGCGCAAAACCTGCAACTCCAGCCGGTCAGCAGCGGTGGGAGGAGTCACCGGCCGGCACAGCCTCAGTAAGCAGCAACCACCGGCATCCTTTGCGGGGCGATCCGGCCCCGCAAAGGGTGACGGCGCCCGCCTCCTAGCGGCGTGCGTGAAGAGGCGCCAGCGAAACCTGCATCTGACGGAACAGAGCATTCGTGGTGTGGCCGCTGTGCGGCGCGCATCACGCGGCGACGCTGGTGTCGGCGGGGCGCAGGTCGGCGGCTGCGGCGTGGGCTTGGGCCAGCGCGGTCATGGATTCAGACGCGAGCCAGGCGACCGCGTAGCTGGCCAGTCCCAACAGCAGCGCGTTGCTGAAGCCGATGGCCATGCCCGCGACCGTGGCGGCGAGGCTGCCGTAGACCGAAGCGCATCCGTTGATCCCCCAGGCCCAGGGGACAAAGGCGGGCGCCTGCTGCCGGGCAAACTGCAACCCGGTGGGGAAGAAGATGCCGAGCAGAAAGCCGACGGGTGCAATGCCGAACAGCACGGCAGCCGCCCGCGCGGGCAGCGGCCAGCGCAGCACCAGGGGCGCCGCGAAATAGAACATTGCCAGGAACATGGCGAGCGCGACCACCAGGAGCGCCGCCGTGACGCGCACCTTGTGGCGGAACGGCGCCGGCCATCGCGCGGAGACGGCGCTGCCCGCACCCGCGGTAAGCAACAGTCCGGCCAGCAGGATCGGGACCGAATACATGGGATTGCCCAGCAGCAGGATGCACTTCTGCATGAGCGCGATCTCCAGCAGCATGAAACCGAAGCCGAGGCCGGCGAAGTAGGTTGCCTGGCCGCGGACGTGCGGCACGCGCAGGCCCTCGCGCTGAAATCCCCAGAGCGGCAGCACGATGGCGCAGATCATCGCGAGGGTTGCGGCGATGCTGATCTGGAGCAGCGTGCTCTGGACGCTCGAGCCGCGCAGCGTGTCGAGGTCCCAGTTCTGCGGGCCGGTGAGGGCCGAGGTCTCGAAGAAGAAGGGCGAGTCATCCGTTGTTGGAGTGACTTTGTAGGCGTAGTTGCGGAAGAACTGGCGCTCGTTGCCACTGTCATACGCCGCGATGAGCGCGTTGAATACGTCTGCCGAGTTCTTCAGGCGGGAACCGTTCATCGCCGTGTAGTAGCGCTCTTCGCGTGCCCGCTGGTCAGCGGCAGGCCACACCTTGGGCCAATAGAGGACGCCGACGCCGGAGCGGCGCGCCTGCGCGGCGAGCGTCTCGGCTTCCTGCGGCGTGAAGACGCCATTCTTGAAAACGGAGAGCGCCCAGCGCTCGTCGCCGATGATCATGATGCGCCCGCCGACTTCGTCCACGCCCATGCGGCGCCAGGCCTGCGCGGCGAGCGACGAAAGACGCAGCGTCTCCTTCGGCGGATAGGAATTCCAGCGATAGAAGCCGACGTAGCCGCCCGGCTTCAGATGCGTGAAGTAGTCGCGAAAAGCCTCGACCGTGTAGAGGTAGTTTTCACTGAGGACGTAAGCGCCGGCGTTGAGGGCGGCGAACGTGTCAATAGCGACGATCTGGATCAGATCGAATTGCTTCGAGGTGGAACGGATGGCGTGGCGGCCTTCGGCGCTGAGCGCGGTGACGCGCGGGCTGCCGAGCAGGTTGCCGTTCCACCCGGCGTAACGGCGCCTGGTGAGGTCGAAGGTATAGGGATTCAGCTCGACGGTGGCGATGGAGTTGGCGCCGGCGGCGAGCGCGTAAGCAACGTCCACGCCGCCACCGGTGCCGATGATGGCGACGTCAGGATGATTGAGCAGCGCGTAAGTGGCCGCGGAAGGGTGAATGGGGCCGCCCGTGGTCATGCGCCGGCGAATGTCGCTGATGGCAGCGCTGCCGACCAGGCGCGTGTGCGCGTCGGCGTCCTGGGTGATGATCTTGTAGGAACCAGGCGGATGCTCGGTGTAGTTGAGCAGTTGGGAATTGTGTCCACCGAGAACGTCGATGCGCACCATCGGCGTCCAGCGGGTGCGCTCGATGCGCGCGCCGGAAGCGAGCATGCGCCACATGTCCTTGTAGCGCTCGGGAAGAAACTGGAAGTGGCGATGGCGAATGCTCATCCAGGTGGTGGCCACGAGGGCGAGCGCAACGAGTGAGGCCGCGGCCGGACGGCGGATGGCGCCGGCGTTGAAGAGCCATAGAGCGCCGCAGGCGGTGACGATGGCGCTCAGCAGAAGCAGGCAGCCGGCCGCGCCGAGCACGGGCAGCAGTACAAAGTAGGCGGCGCAAGCGACGCCGGCAGCCGCCAGGTCGGCAAAGTAGAGCTTGCCGGCGCTCGCCGAACAGCAGGCGAGCAGCAGGGAGAGCGCCGCGCCCGCGAAAACAAACGGCGGCAGCGAGACGGCGTAGCAGAGCATGAGCTTGAGAGCGGGCGAGGCGGCGTCCATGTGCGGCAGCACGCGCGACGTCACGTAGAGCGCGACGAGCAGGCTTACGCTCATCAGCGACGCGCAGACGCCGATCAGCAGCGGGGCCTGCAGCCGGGCGCGGCGCAGGACCGTGACCAGCGTCCCGCTGATGCCGAAACCGAGCAGCGCGATCGAGATGGCGAGATAGACGACGTGGTTCCAAAAGATGAACGAGAGAATGCGCGTCTGCACCAGCTCGAAGGTGAGCGCCGCAAAAGAAATGGCTGCGATGGTGGCGTAGCTGAAAGTGAGGGGGAGCTGCGCCTGGGTGCTTTGCCGGGGACTGTTTGCTGAATGCGCCATCAACTCTCCAGGGCAGTTCTAATTTGCGCCAGCGCGCCGGTTTAGGCGGCCTCGGACGGCTGCACAGGCGGTCCCTTCCTGGCCTCGTGATAATCCTGCTCGGTGTTGACTTCCCACAGGTTCGATTTGTCGGTGCGGCCCTCCACGATGTTGTCCACCGCGATCATGGCGGTGAGCATGGAGTGGTCCTGGTTGTTGTATTTGTGCATGCCATTGCGTCCCACCAGAAACAGATTGGAGAAATCGTCGAGCCAGGCACGCAACTCGGGGAAGCGGGCGTAGGTGCCGAAGTAGGCGGGATAACTTTTCGGCATGCGCAGCACGGTGCTGTCGCGCACCGAATCCTTGTCGATGATGCCGATCTTGTGGAGCTCCGACGCGGCGAAGCGCGAGAGGTCGTCGTCGGGGCGCTTCCAGAGGTCATCGGTCTCGTAGCAGAAGTATTCGACGCCGATCCAGACCTTGCTCGGGTCGGCGACCATGCCGGGGCTCCAGTTGTTGAAGATCTGGAGGCGGCCGGCGAGCACGTCGGGTTCCTGGATGTAGATCCAGTTGTCGGCGATCAGGCGTGAGCCGTTGGCGGAGTCCTGAACCTTGAGGCGGTCCACCAGCAAGCCAACGGTGATGAAGTCGCGGTACTGCAGGCCCTCGCTGACCTCGCGGACGCTGGCGGGAACTTCGCATTGGAGCGAGTCCACCAGCTCGCGAATGGGCATGGTGGAGAAGCAGTAGTCGCAGGGGAATCGCTGCTCGCGACCCTCGCGCACGGCAATGACGGCGGTCACACGATTGCCAACGCCGACTTCAAGGCGCGCGACCTTGGTCAGGGTGAGGATTTCGCCGCCCAGGACGCGTACTTTGCGGGCGACTTCTTCCCACATCTGGCCGGGGCCGTACTTGGGATAGAGGAAACGCTCGATGAGCGACGTTTCCACGTTTTTTTGGCCGACGCCGTGGGAGCGCGCGGGGAGCAGCTTGCGCGCGGCATGCGCCAGCGACCTGCCGATGGACAGCTTCCTGATGCGTTGCTCGCCCCACTCGGCGTCAATCGAATGGCAGGGCACGCCCCAGACTTTTTCCGTGTACGACTTGAAGAACGTGCGGTAGAGCTCGCCGCCGAAGCGATTGATGAAGAACTGCTCGAGGTTTTTCACGTTGCGCAGCGGGAACCAGGCGCGGCGCAGGTAGCTGAGGCCGATGCGGAAGGTCCGCCAAAGGCCGAGGTTGCGAATGGTGGCGGGCGAAAGCGTGATGGGGTACTCGAAAAATTTGCGGAGGAAGTAGATGCGCGACTTTCGGTTGCGCACCAGCATGACGCGGTCACGATCGGGCGGGTGATGTCCGTTGCCGTTGACGGTGCGCGACTTGCGCTGGTAGGTGATCACGTTGTCGCGCGCGCCGTCAGCTTCCTCCATGGGAAGGTGTGAGAGCCACCACTCCATGACGCGATCACTCTTGGAGAAGAAGCGGTGACCGCCAATGTCGATGCGATTGCCGTTGTGGTTGACGGTGCGCGAGATGCCGCCCATGTAAGTACTCTGCTCGAGCACGATGGGCAGCACGCTGGTGCGGGTGAGCAGTTCATACGCGGCCGTGAGGCCCGCGGGGCCGGCGCCGATGATGAGAGCAGTCTTGCGGGGGGCCCGGGTCACCATTCGCGGCGTCACCATCGGCCAGATCCAGGGCCACCCGCCTGAAGATTGCGGGCCCGCAGTGAGGGAGAAGC
Source organism: Terriglobales bacterium (assembly GCA_035651995.1). Classification (NCBI taxonomy): domain Bacteria; kingdom Pseudomonadati; phylum Acidobacteriota; class Terriglobia; order Terriglobales; species Terriglobales bacterium. The sequence continues at coordinate 25,568 of DASRER010000004.1, forward strand.
TGGGCACTGGAACGGCGCCAAGATCGAGTCCATGGGAACCAGGCGCGCAAAGGGTTCGGCGTCGGCGAGCACGAACCACACTTTGCGGTGCGGGTAGTAGTTCACCAGCCGGCAGTCATCGGGGGAGTCGTCGATGCGCGCGAGCACGACGCGCTGGCGGTCAATGTCAGGCCCGCCGTAGACCCACTCCTGGTGGTAGATGTGCCACGGCGCGTACTTGACGAAAACCAGGTGCTCGCCGCCGGATTTTTCCAGCTGGTGAATCACGCGCAGGCGCTCGATGTACCAGGGAATTGCCGGCTCGGGGCGTCCATTGATGCCGAATCCCGGGGTCCGCGCAAAACGATAGAGCTGGCGGCGGGCCCCGTCCTGCAGGGAGGCGATGCCGATCACGAGCAGCACAACGGCGAAACCGCGCACCCAGTACCGACCGACGCGCTGGCCGCGAATGCGCGCCGTCCGCAGCAGCCTGAGTCCGAGGAACGCCAGCCCGAAGTAGCTGACCAGTAGCGGAGCGGCATAAGAAGAGAGCGGCCACCAGACGACGGCGAGCAATCCGAGGAGGACGAACAGAGCCGTCCAGGCAAGCCAGGCGCGGCCCCTGGAACGCACGGCCGCCCACAGCCCGAGCAATGCGAGCAGCACGAGCGGAGCCAGATGCTGATGGTAGTAGTAGCTGAGCTTCACGCGCTCCAGCTCCAGGATTCCACTCGGCGTTTGCGCGAGCAGCCCAGGCACGCCTTCCCAGAGAGCAAAAAACGTACGCAAAACTTCGTAGCGGTAGTGGGGTGCGGGCAGCAATGCCATTCCGAAAAACGGCTGAACGAAGTGGTACTGGCGGAAGTTTGCGACGTAGGGCATCTCGGCGGGATTGCCGGTGCCGCGGTAGTTGTAGTAAGCGGCCCATCCGAACAGCAGAATGAGCATTGCCGTTGCCGGCACCAGAACGCGCACCCAGGCGCTCTCACGCCAGACGTAAACCAGCAGGCCAGCGGCGAGCGGCAGGGCGAACATGAAACCTTCAAAGGGACGGCTGGTGGCAAGAACGCCGACGCCGAGAGCCAGCCACATCACATCTCGCAGGCGGGCATTGCGGATGACGCGAACGAAGCCGCCGAGGGCCAGCGCGGCGCCGAGGGCGGCGACCGATCCGCCCCAGTACGAGTCGCTGTACTGCGTGCCAACGCCGTACTTGAAGGCGACGAAGATTCCCGCCAGCAGGGCATAGGGCGGCCCGATCAGCGGCTGCAGCGCCCAGCAGATGGCGGCGGCCATCAGGCCAGTGTCGAGCCACACGCCCCACCAGTAATGAGCGCCAAACCAGAGCGGCAGGGCCATGAAGAGACTCGGCGCGGGCTGGTACTGCGTCTGGTACGTGGGGACCATGTTGACGTGGAAGGTCTCGAAGTGCCGCCAGAAAGGATGAACAGGATTGGTGAGCCGCCCGTCGGCGAATGTCTGGGCGCCCAGAATGAAGCTGAACTCGTCGGGGATGGAAGCGTCGGGGATTGGAAGCCAGGGGAGGAGGAAGAGCCGGGGAAGCAGCGCCAGCGCCGCGGTGAGGGCGACGGCGAGCGCGCGGCGATTGGCGAGCCGGGTGAACCAGCGCTCGACGCTGCGTCCGGACCGGTAGAAAAACAGAAGATCACCAACAACCAGACCTGAAGCCGCCAAAAGCAATTCGTGCATTCCATCCCCAAGGGTGAGCCCGGGACCGCCATCGAGCAGGGCTGGAGAAGCTGCTCGCAAGAAAAGAAGCGTGAAATTTACGGGAGGTTGGCCGAAGAATCCGGGCCGATTTGGGGGCGAGGGCTGTCGCAACTCGGCGTGGAACTTGCCAAGCCGCTGGTCCGCAGCGCGGCCGCGCCTGAGCGGGTCAGTTCAGGCTGTAAACGCGAACGTAGGAGAAGTGAGCGGTGAAGCCGGCGCCAGCCATGGAGACGAGTCCGATCTTCACGTTGCCGCCGAGAGTGTGCGTCCAGGTGGCGCCGCCCTCCCAGCGAATTCCGTCGTGGCTGGAATACGAAGTATAAGTCTCGCCATTTGCGGTGGCGCGCCGCGCGATGCGCAACCAGGTAAAGTCCGCGGGCGAGGCGAGCAGCGCGCTGCCGTACTGCGGAGAACCGGAGGGAACGCCGTTGAGCTGCTTGGCAAACTCGAGCTGGCGCGTCTGGTTGATGGCGACGGACGCGAGCTTCACGTAGTTGGCGTCGTCCTTATATATGAGCAGGCCGGCCTGCGCGTAGTTGAAGGCGCCGACGGTGGGAACGGTGGTGGAGATGCGCGTTTCGACGATGTAGTCGCCTGCCGGGGCCGCTTCAACCAGCACCGACGCGTTGTTCTGGTTCACGTAAATCTGTCCGGCTTGGGTATCGAAGCGGAAGCCTTCGGAGTCGAGGCCATAGCTGCCGGGCGCGGGGGGGCGGATCCAGCTCCAGTTGGGCGCGAGAGCGAAGGCGGAGAAGTCGTCGGAAGCGGCGCTGACGATGGCGGCGGGAATGTCGCTGGGCGCGGCTGTGGCAACGGGCAACTGCGACGCGGGCGCCATGAAGGGCGCGGTTTGCGGCGAGTCGGAGGGCCCAGCTCCGCCACGGACGCGCGGCCAGCCGTCGATCCAGTCCACGCGGTCGAGCATCGCCGGACGCCGCGTCCAACTGCCACTGAAGTAGGGTTTTTCGGCGCTGATGGCGTGGTAGAGCATCCAGTCCTGGCCGGCGGCGTCGGTGACCATGGAGTTGTGGCCAGGGCCGATCCAGCGATTGCCGTTCATGGCCAGCACGGGCGTGCCGCCCACGCGCGGTTCCAGCAGCGAGTTGCCGTCACGGTCCAGGTACGGCCCGAGAAGGTTCTGCGAGCGCGCGGCGAAGACGCCGTATCCGGAGAGCGGGCCGTTGCAGCACGCGCCGGCGGAGACAAACAAATAGAAGTAGCCGTCGTGGCGGACGATGTAGGCCGCTTCATAGCGGTCGGCGACGGCGATCGGCGTCTCGGAAGGCGAGGAGGTCATGCCGTCGGCCGAAAGAGCGCGCGCAGAGATGCCGCCAACGAAACTGCCAAAGAAGATGTAGCGCTGGCCGCCATCTTCGGCGACGAACGGATCAATCGTCCAGCGTGGACTCGAGGGCGGCACAACCGGCGTACTCGCGGCCGACCAGGGACCGAGCGGCGAGTCGCTGGTGGCGACGAAGATCGCGCTGCCGCCGAGTTTCGTATCCGACGCCGCATAATAAAGGTAGTAGCGGCCGTTGAAGAACTGCACGTCGGGCGCCCAGACGTAGCCGTCGTCGGAAACCCAGGAGGGCCGGTCACTGAAGACATCGCCGACGTACGACCAAGTGACCAGGTCGCGCGAGGCAGAGATGGCGATGTAGTGAAGGCGTCCGCCATCCTGGAAGCGGTCCTCGGTGCAGTACATGTACCAGAGGTCGTCGCCGGGCTTCTGTCCGCGGATGATGGCGGGATCGGGGCAGCTCTCCACCACGCTGCCGCTGCCGGTGGTGATGCGCAGGGGATTGGAGTACTCCGACGCGCCCGACGCGGTGACGCTGGCCAGCGATGCGGCCACATTGGGCGCGGCGCGACCGCCGCATCCGAGCAGCACCGCCAGGAAGAACGAAGCAAAGAGCGCGGCCAGAGATCGCGACACAGCGCCGCCAGCTTAGGTGTGAGCTGGATTGAGGACGATGAGGCGAATCACCGAGGCGTAGCCAGAGTTTCCCCTTAGCCAGAGATTTGCCGCGACCCACCACGCGGACGGGGGCGTCCGCGCCGCACGGTCCGTGGTGATGTGCCGGCGGGCGAGGGCGCCCGTCGCTACAACGTGCGAAGCAGTGGAGGGGCGAACACGCGGACGAGGGCGTCGGCGCCGTACGGATCGCGGCTACTTCTTCGCTGCTTTCACCGTCTTGGGCGAGGTTGATTGCCGCGCGGTGGTGAATTCCATCCAGGCCTTCTCAACATCGCCGGCGGTCGCGGTCTTCGACAGAATCAGGATGCGGTGGCGGAAGGTCACGCTCTGGTGAGGGTCGAGCGCGAAGTTGAGCGTTTCTTTGCCGTCGCTGAGGGCGCTCTGGCCGAGCGGGTTGGCGGCGAACAGGCCGTAGCCGCGCGCGTGCCAGTAGGTCGGGTATCCGGGATTCTGCGGATGATCGAGGATGGCGATGCTCACCGGCTCCTGATTCACCTTGCCGGTGAGGACGCACCAGCGCCCGCGCGTGCCCCAGGCGTCGTCGCCGGTTTTGCCTTCGCTGGTGAGGTAATTGCCAGTGACCACGCTGTTGTCCATGGCGGCCACGGTGATGGCGCGGCCGGTTGAGTCGGTAAACGTTTCGTCCTTCTTGCTGGGCAGCTCGAGCGAGCGCGCCACGCGCATGCCGAGCACGCCTTCCTTGTTGTCGGGGAAGGTGACGCGCTTGTCGAGCGCGATGAGCGTGGTGATGCGGTCCACGCTGCGGGAATCGGCGGTGCCGCGGAAGACGAACCTGGTGTGCTCGTTCAGCATCGGTTTGCCGTCGGGGCCGAGCCACTCGGTTTCGACCTCGAGTTCGCCGCTGTCGCTGCCGCTTTTGGCGCTGACCACCTTGCGATGCTCGATCGTTCCCATGTGCGGACGGTCTTCCGGCTTGATGGCGTCGGAGTTGTTCCAGAAATCAATGCCGTCCACGTTGCCGTAGTTGAACCACAGGCCAACGTGATGCGGATGGTCGGCGCGCTCGCCGGCCCTGGGGGGGAAGTTGCGCGTGATGACCGTGCCATCAGCCATCGCGAGCGGATACAGCACCGGCTTCTTGAGATTCGTCGGATAGCGGTAGGACGTGAACAGCTCGCTGCCGATCACGATGTCAACGCGGCGGCGATCCGGATCGGGGAGGACCTGTACCGGGAGATAGGGTGATTTTGCGGCGATTGTCTTGAGCCTGGGTTTTGTCTCGCCTGCGGATAGGGCCGAAGCGCCGGCGGCGAGCGCCGCCAGCGCCAGAATTGCCGTGAGCCTAGCCGCGCGCATTGCCTGCTCCTATCACTACTTCCTGCCGGGCGTCGTCGAAGCCTACGCGCTGGCCGGTCTGGATGGCGGCGATCGTCATGCAGAGCGCGATGGAGTGGCTGTAGCCGGCTTCGATGTCGGCATTGGGCTTCTTGCGGCTGCGCACGCACTCCATCCAGTTGCGGACGTTGGCTGAAGTGGAGTCGTCGGCCCCGGTATCGGCCGCGGTTTCCTGCGGGGCGGCTTCGCCGAGCGACAGGTTGGGCAGCAGGTTCGCCTTCATGTCCATTTCGGAAGCGTACTTCTGCTCCAGGCCGCCCTCGGCGGTGATTACGCGCTTATCGAGATCGAGCGTGCCGCCGTTGGAGCGGTACAGCTCCTTCACGCCGCCGGCCGAGTTCGTCTGGCGCGACGAGTAAATCACCTGGAAGCCCTTGCTGGGATCGTCGAGCGGACCGTAGTCGAAGATGGCGGTCATGGTGTCCCAGTTGCGGCGGCCGTCTTTCCACAGATAAATGCCGCCGTTGGCCACGACGCTGCGCGGGTGCGGCAGCCCGGTGAACCAGTGCACGGTGTCAATCTGGTGCACCATCCACTGGCAGGGAATGCCGGAGGAGTAGGGCCAGAAGAGGCGGAACTCAAGGTGCTTGCGCGCGTCGAAGGGCTCGTACGGGCGGTTGACGAGGAAGCGCTTCCAGTCGGTATCGGCCTCGCGGAGTTGCGGCACCAGCTTGGGACGGCGCCAGCGGCCGGGCTGGTTCACGTTCCACGTCATCTCGACGGCGACGATCTCGCCGAACCTGCCGGACTTGATGAACTCGTTGGCCTGCATGTACTGCGGCGTGCTGCGGCGCTGGGTGCCGATCTGCACGATCTTGCCGGTCTCGTGGACGGCCTTGCGGATGGCGCGCGCGTCGGCCATGGTGTTGGCCAAGGGCTTTTCGATGTAGGCGTCGCGGCCGGCGCGCACCGCTTCCACGCCGTGCATGGCGTGCTGGAAGTCGGCGGTGGCCACGATGACCGCGTCAACGTCCTTGCGGTCGTAAAGTTCGTCGTTGTTGCGAACCGTGTCGACCGTGCGGTTGAAGCGCTGCTGGAAGTGCTTTTTCGCCTCGTCGCGGCGCATGCTCCAGATGTCGGAGACGGCGACAAAATCGAAGTTCAGCTCGCCGGCCGACTTGTAGAAGGCGGGAATCAACGCCTGCCGGGCGCGGTCGGAAAATCCCACCAGCCCGACGCGGACGCGGTCGTTGGCGCCGAAGATGCGCGCGTAGCTCTCGGCGGTGGCCGGAATTGCGCCGGCCACCAGGCCTGCGCCGGCAACCTTGAGGAACGTGCGCCGTGGAGTTTTCTCGGTGGTCATTGTGCCGCCCTCCTCGCGAATCGTGCCTCGCCGGGGGACCGAGGCGCGTGGAATTCCGGCCAGCGGGGCCAAGGGCGGAGATTGACACCAGGCGTCTCGCATGTCAATCGCGAGTTCCACAATGTGAGAAGAGGCGGGCAGCGGCGCATGCAGCCGCGGCCACGCCGGCCCGCGGCCGGACCTGGCGAGTTGTGCAGACCCGCGCCGGTGGCGCAACTCGGCGCTAACGCTTTTTTCCGCGACGCCCTACGATGCCAGAATCATGCTGCCGAATTCCCCATTGGCTGCCAACACCCGCACCCTTCCGCCGAAGCCCGTGGTCTTGTGTGTTTCGCGCGACGCCACGGTCAATTCCGCCCGGGTGAAGGCCGTGGCATCCACCGGGTTCGCCGCCGCCGTGGCCAGCACGGCGCGCGACGCCACCGACCTGCTCACGTCGCGCTCCTTCGCCGCGGTGATCGTTTGCTCGACGCTGACGCGTGCCGAACAATTCGCCGTGGCCCGGCTGGCGCGCCTCGATTACGAGACGCCGGTCATCGTGGTTTACGACGAATCGGTCGATCCCAACATTCCGGCCGACTCGCGCATTCCCAAGGACGATGCGCACCGCCTGGTGAGCGCAATTCGCCGGCTGCTGCAGGCCGCGGCCTGAGCCTGGGGGTGCCCGTGAAAATGATTCCGACCTGTTGTCCGGTTTGCGGCGCCACCACGATCGAGCGCATTCTGCCGACGCTCGAAGTGCTCGTCCGCGACGCCGGCGTTCATGAAGTTGGCGGGCTCTACAGCTATCGCTGCCTCAGTGGCGGACACATCTTTTTCGTCCGCGTGGCCGACCTCGATAGCGAAGCGCAGGGCGCGGCGGCGATTTCGTCTCCAGAAACTTAATGGCGGCCACGGAACCACCGCGATTGACATGGACAGCGCCGGCTTCGCCATTCGCGCCGGCGACCTGGCGGCGTTGCCGCTGCTGAAGCGCTTAGGCGCCAGCGCGGCCGCGCGCGCGTCGGCGTACATCTACAACACGGTCGAGGAAGCGGACCGCTTCGCCGATGCGCTGGAGCGTGGCGGTGCTGGGCGGCAACTGAGACAATTGTGAGCGTGGCATCGCAGCAAACCGGCGTGGCTGAAGATTTCCTGAGCGAACGGGCTGTGCTCGCGGCGCTGCAGGAGCTGGTCCGGATTCCGTCGGTGAATCCGGCGCTCGCTCCCGGCGAAGGCACGGGCGAGGGCGCGATCGCGGCGCACGTGTGCCGGTGGTTCCAGCAGCGCGGCGTTCGGAGCTGGCTGGAGGAGGCCGCGCCAGGGCGTCCCAACGCGGTGGCGCAGGTGGGCAGCGGCTCGGGGCCGGTGCTGGCGCTGTGCGCGCACCTGGACACGGTGAGCACTGCGGGGATGACCATTCCGCCGTTTGAGCCGCGCATGGACGGCGGGCGCGTCTACGGCCGCGGGAGCTACGACATGAAGGGCGGCGCGGCGGCGATCCTGTGCGCGGCGGCGTGGCTGGCGAAGAAGGCGCTGCGCGGCACGGTGATGGCGGCGCTCGTTGCCGACGAGGAATACGCCAGCATCGGAGCGCGGGCGTTTGTCGCCAAGCACCGCGCCGACGCCTGCATCCTCACGGAGGCGAGCGAGAAGCAGCTCATCGTGGCGCACAAAGGATTCGTGTGGGCCGAGATCGTTACGCGCGGCAAGGCGGCGCACGGCAGCCGATGGGACCTGGGCGTGAGCGCCATCGGCAAAATGGGACGCATCATCGCCGCGCTGGAGAGATTCGATGCCGAAGTTCTGCGCGCGCGCAAGCATGCGCTGGTGGGTCCAGCCTCGCAGCACTGCGCGCTCGTGAGCGGCGGCGAGGGCCTTTCCACGTACTCGCCCGAGTGCCGGCTCAAGATCGAGCGCCGTACTTTGCCCGGCGAAACGCCGGAGCAGGTGATAGGAGAGCTGCGAGACGTGGTCGCATCGTGCGGCGAGGAAGCCGAGATCACGCTGCTGCTCGAGCGCGCGCCCATGGTCACCTCCGACGAAAGCCCGATTGCTCGCATCACGCATGCTGCGATCCACGAGGCCACCGGCAGCGCGCCGGCGCATTCCGGGGTGAGCTACTGGATGGACGCGGCGCTGTTTTCGGCGGCGGGCGCCGACACGGTGAACTACGGGCCTTCGGGAGCCGGCGCGCACGAGGCCGTGGAGTGGGTGGATCTGAACTCGGTGGTGACGTGCGCGCGCGTGCTGGCGCGGGCGGCGGAGAAGTACTGCGGGTAGTCCATCAGCGGCAGTGGTTGCGCGGGCACGCGGACGAGGGCGTCCGCGCCACGCGGACCGTGGCGACCCTGAAGAGCAGTGCTGAGTTGCTCGCGGGCGGGGTCGCCCGCGTACACACGGTCGGTGGTGATGTGCCGACGATATACCTGTATCATCCGGGGCCATGGCGAAGCGAGCCGCGACGAAAACGCCGAGTGCAGATCAAGCGCCTCGCTGGCTGATGCTGATCTTCACGCTGCCGGCCAAGCGCGCGAGCGAGCGCGTGGAGGTGTGGCGCAACCTGAAGCGGTCGGGCGCGCTGCAGATGGGCACATCAGGCTATCTCCTGCCTTTTTCGGCGGCGAACCAGGAGCGCTTCGAGTGGCTGGCGTCGGCCATACGGACGTATAAGGGCCAGGCGTCTGTCGTCCAGGCGCATTCCATTGACGATGCGCCTGACGATGAGCTGCGGCAGCGCTTTCTTCAGGCAAGGGCGGGCGAGTATGAGGAGCTGATGCGCGAGGCGAGGAAGCTGGCGAAGGCGCACGGCGCGAACACGGCGGCGCGGCTGCGGCGCCGGCTGGAAGAGATCGCTTCCGTGGACTTCTTCAACAGCCCGCTGCGAAGCCGTGCCGAGGCAATGCTGGCGCGCGTCGGGCCACCGGCAGAAGCGGGGGCTCCCGCTCGCGGCGTGGTCGCGCGGCGCGATTCCAGAACCGGACCTGGGTAACGCGTCCGCGGCCGGGGATCGACCGCGCGGCGTCGGCGTGGTTCATCCGGCGATTCATTGATCCGAAGGCGAAATTTGCCTTTGCAACCGACGCGCGGCGCCAGCCTGATGCGGTGCCCTTCGACATGTTCCAGCCGGGCGGTTTCGGCCACCGCGGCGACGATTGCACGTTCGAGACGCTGCGCAAGGAATTCGCCATCCGCGATGCGCGCGTGGCCGCCCTGGCCGAGATCATCCACGATGCCGACCTCGGCGATGAGAAGTTCGGACGCACCGAAGGCCTGGGCCTGGACCGGGTGCTGGTGGGCTGGGCCAACCAGGACATCAGAGACGACGAGCTGCTGCGCCGGGGGATGGATCTGATCGAGGGGCTGTACCGATCGGTGGGTGGGTAAGTTTCGAGTTATCAAGTTTCGAGTTTCGCGTGCGCGGACGAGGGCGTCCGCGCCACACGGTCCGTGGTGATGTGCCGGCGGGCGAGGGCGCCCGCCGCTACAACGTGCGAAGCAGTGGAGGGGCAAGCACGCGGACGAGGGCGCCCGCGCAACGCGGTCCGTGGTGATGTGCCGGCGGGCGAGGGCGCCCGTCGCTACAACGCGAAGGTCGTGCTCAGAAGCCAATGATTTCCAGCAGCGACTGGAAGCGCGGATGGCGGCGGAATGGATCGTAGAACGGGTCCTGGCGCGTGAGGACGAGCCAGTAAGAGCGCTCCTCGATGCCTTTTTCCATCCACTGGAAGGCGGTGTCGGGATCGCCGAGGCCGAGATAGATCTGGGCGACCAGCGGCGAGGGCAGGTAGCGTCCCACGCTGCGCTGCTGCGCATCCTGCAGGAGCTGAAGAGCGCGGTCTTTCTGTCCGCCAAAAGCGGCAGCGCAGGCAAGCGCGGCGGTGGCGGAGGGGTTCTGGGAAATGTTATCGGCGCGCTCGAACGCTTCGATGGCGGCGGCGTGATTGCCCTGGCAGAGGAGGACGCGGCCCAGGTCGAAGTGACCGGGCGCGAAGCGCGGCTCCCGCTCAAGCACGTTGCGTATGTACTGCTCAGCGGCGTCGAACTGGCGCCCGTAATAATAAGGATCGGCGATGCTCTTGGCGATGATAAGCGAAAGCGGATCGAGTTCGATGGCCAGCCGGTGCTGCTCGACGGCCTCCTCGAGGCGCCCCATGGCGGAAAGAAACGAACCCAGCCAGTGGTGGGCGGCGGGGTAACTGGGGTTCAGTTCGATGGCGCGGCGCAGTTCGCGCTCCGCGTCACTCCAGCGCCACTCGTACCAGAAGTGCATCAGGGCGAGCGAACAGTGAGCGGCGCCGAGCTTGTCGTCGAGCGCGAGCGCGCGTTGCGCCGCGGTGCGCGCCTTGGGCGCGGCTTCGTGCGGACGTAACGCGCCAAACCAGCTGAGCAGGGAGTAGCAGTCGGCCAGGCCGGCGTGCGCCGGCGCGTAGTCCGGATCTTCGGCGAGCGCGCGCTCGAAGCATTCGATGCCGGCCAGAAGCGCCGTTTCGGTGCGCTGCATGGCCAGGAAGCGTCCCCTTAAATAATGTTCGTGCGCGTCGGGATGAAGCTTGCCCGGCGACGAGGCTCCGGGGGCCATCTCAGGCAGGAGTTCGAGCGCGAGCGAGCGGCCGATGCGGCGGGCGACGTCGTTCTGCAGGCCGAGCATGTCGTCCATTTCGCGCTCGTAGCTCTCGGACCAGAGGTGCGTCTGGTCGGCGACCTTGATGAGCTGCGCGGCGATGCGCACGCGGTTGCCCGAGCGCCGGACGCTGCCTTCCACGATGTAGTCAATCCCGAGTTCGCGGCCGATGGTGGAGATGTCCTTGGGGGTGCGCTTGTATTGCATGGCCGAGGTGCGCGCGATGACCCCGAGGCGCTGCGGATCGAGCCGCCCGAGCTGCGCGATCATCTCGTCGGTCATGCCGTCGCTGAAGTATTCCTGCGCGGGATCCTCGCTGAGGTTTTCGAAGGGGAGCACGGCGAGGCGCAGCTTGGGCAGCGGCGTGGGCGCCTCCTTCGGCGTGCCGGCGACAACCGGCGCGATGAAGCGATAGCCGCGGCGAGAAACGGTTTCGATGTAGCGCGGCAGCTCGGGACGGTCGCCCAGAGCGCCACGAATCTTGTTGATGGCCTTGTTGAGGCCGTGGTCGAAGTCGACGAAGGTGTCGGCGGGCCAGATTTTGTTGCGGAGCTCCTCGCGCGTGACCACGTCGCCATGCCGCTCCAGCAGCAGCGAGAGCACCTGGAACGGGAGCTCCTGCAAGCGCACACGCTGCCCATTCCGGCGCAGTTCCCCGGACTTCAGGTCCGCCTGGAACGGACCAAAGCGGACGACGCGATTTACGCTCGCGACGGTAAGCACCCTTGGCCCCTGGTCCTTCGACGTGCAACTCAGCCCGGGGTAAACAGACATACGAACTATCTCTGTGAAAAGTTCGGCAGTTCGGGTTGACTGGGACGAACCACCGACCGCAATCAGGCGCGCTCGCGCCAGAGCGAACGCGCTTCTTCACTGGATCGAGTTTTTCAGATGTGCCCTACAACTTCCCGTAGACGCGGGCGGACGCACACCACCCCGCACTGCCGCTGCGTGCGGCACGCGTCGCCAAGCAGTGATCGTCTGCTGCTCCTAAGACTTAAGAGATGTTCGGTTTGTTCCAAAGGACTGAAATTTCTTTCGCAGGGGAGCGGCAGGGGAGACTTGTTCCGGTCCTCAGACGTTTCTTCACTTAGCAACGCACCATGGGTCGGCTGGCGTACCGGAATGTGAGTGTCCGGATTCGGTCATACGGAAAGGCACGCCAGTTGCGGGTTAGGAGGGGCCCGGCGTGGCGCACGTAGTGGGGAGCGTGCCATGTCTCGGAAACTGTTCTGCGCCGCCGTGCTGTGCATCATCGCTGGAGTTGGTTTTGCGGACGCCAGCGAACAGTTGAGCCCTGAAGGATATCGAAAGCTGCTGGAAGCAGCGCGCTCCGGAAATGTGGAGGCGCAAAGGAAGCTGGCAATCGCGACCGACAACGGACTGGGCGTGCCGAACGGGGCAGAGCCGGCAGCGTACTGGTACCAGAAAGCGGCGAACGCGGGTGATCCGATGGCGCAAAACGAATTCGGCAACATGCTGAGCACGGGCCGCGGCGTGGCCCGCGATCCGAGCGCGGCCCTCGGATGGTTCCGCCGCTCGGCGACGACCGAGTTTCTACCGGCGCAATTCAACGTCGCCATGGCGTACATAACCGGGCGCGGGACGAGGCAGGACTTCAGCGAGGCGGCAAGGTGGCTGCGTCGATCGGCTGACGCCGGGTTTGCGCCGTCGCAGGCGGCCCTCGCCCTGGTGGAAGTGATGGGTGTCCTGGGAAAGCCCGATTGCGCGGCGGCAGAGAAGCTGATCGCGAAGGCGACGAGGCGTCCCTCGGGAGTGGCCGAGTACTACGCGGGCGCGGTTGCGGAGAGCGGTTGCCCGGGCGGCGGCGCTGAGCAGGCGGCGCGGTGGTATGAGCGTGCGGCGGGGCACGGCAACACCGAAGCCATGTACCACCTGGCCTATCGCTACAGCGAAGGCGAAGGCATGGCGCGCGATGACGCGAAAGCGCTGGCCCTGTTCCGCAAAGCGGCCGAAATGGGTTACGCCAAGGCGCAGTTCTCCCTGGCGTTGTTCTACCAGAAGGGTCGTGGCGGCCTGCCGGCCGACCTGGCGCAGGCCGAGCGCTGGTATCGCGCCGCGGCCGAGCAGGATTTTGCCGACGCGCAAGTGAACCTGGGCAGCCTTCTGTTCCGGCGCGCCGTAAGTGCCGAGGAGCAGCGCGAGGCGCGGCAGTGGTTCGCGCGCGCGGCCGAGCAAGGCTCGATGGAAGGCCAGCTCAACCTGGGGCTCTGCCTGGAAGCAGGATACGGCACAACTCGCGATGTCCGCACGGCGGCGGCCTGGTACCACAAGGCGGCGGCACAGGGTGACGCCGAAGCGGCGCGGCGGCTGGGAACGCTGCTGCTCTCCGGCGAGGGAGTACCGCGCGACGTCGCCGAGGGCGTGCGCCAGCTTAGCTTTGCCGCCGAGCACGGCGACACCGTGGCCCAATTCACGCTCGGGCAGATGTACCTGAGCGGCGAGAGTGTGCCGCACGACCACGCCATGGCGTTCGCGCTGCTCACGCGCGCCGCCGACGGCGGGCTGGGCAGCGAGCAGATGACATCATCGCTGCGCGCCAAGATGAGCGTGGACGAGCTAAACCGCGCGCAGCGACTCCTGGCGGAGCATCGCTTCGAGAAGGCAGTCAACGCGGGACCGGCGGGTCCCGCATTTTCCCCAATCAACGAGAGGACCCCATGAGTCTGCAGGTCTATACCCCCGCTCCCAATGCCGCCACGCACACCGAAATACGCGCGGTGGTGGCGACGGCCCTTTCCGGCTCGGCGGAGCTGCGTTCGGTGCTGCAACACGATCCTGACGTGCATATCGTGGCCGACTGCCTGCATGCGCAGCAGGCGGCGAACGCCATCCATGAACACGCGCCGGACCTGCTGCTGATGGACGCGACGCTGGCGGATGCCGACCACGTGGTGGCGCTGGCGAGCGTGTGCGGCGTGCCGGCCATCCTGGTGACGGGATGCGACTCGCAGAGCGAAGCACGCTTTGCGACGGTGGCGCTGGAGTGCCTGCCGCGCGCGTGTCCGGGTGAGCGCGTGGAGGTGGCGCTGCTGCGGGCCAAGTGTGCCGTGCAGCGGGCGCGGCTGGAATCCATCGCGCAACGCGGCCCGGAAAGGCGTGACGCATCGTCGCCGCCGCTGGAGCGGCTGGTGGTGAAGGCCGATCACGCGCTGATCGTGGTGCGCGTGGCCGACGTGGACTGGATCCGCTCGGCGGGCAACTATGTTTGGATCCACACCGGCAACCAGTGTTACCGGCTGCGGCACACCATCTCCGGGTTGTTCGCGCTGCTCAACAGTGGACGGTTCGTGCGCGTGCACCGCTGCGCCATCGTGAACCTCGACCGCGTGGTGCGGTTCCACATTCCGTCGCGCGGAAATGCGTACGCGCTGCTGCAAACCGGCGTGCAGTTGCCGCTCAGCCGCGGGTATCGGCGGGCGCTGCGGCAGTTGCAGCACCGGTAGGATTGAATATCGGGTCATCGGGCCAGTGAACATCGGGCCGTCGCGATCGCGGCGGCCCTTTGCTTTGCCCCGGCAGTCCGGATCGCGAACGTGGGGCAGGGTCGCTTCGCGAGCGCTATAGTCCTCGGCCGTAGACGGGGATCGCGGCGCCGGTCACGTCTGTTCCTGCCTCGGCCAGCCACAAAATCAGCCTGGCGACGGTTTCCGCCTTCACCCACTGGCTCACATCGGCATTCGGCATGGCGGCGCGGTTGGCGGGCGTGTCCATGGTGCCGGGCAGGACGGCGTTCACGCTGATGTTCGCGTCCTTGTTTTCGCGGGCCGCGGTGCGGACGAGCGAGACCAGAGCAGCCTTTGATGCCGAATATGCGGCCACTCCCGGGCCAGGATCTTCGGCGGCGCGGCTGCCGACGGCGATGATGCTGCCGCCACCAAGCCTGCGCATAGCGGCGATGGCGGCGCGCAGCACGTAGAACGCGGCGTCCACGTTGACGGCAAACATGCCTCGAAAGCCGGCGTCGCTGGTTTCGTGCAGCGGGGGCCCGCCGGCGAACCCGCCCACCAGGTGCGCGACGGCGTCAAGCCGCGAAAAGCGCTTCACCACGTCGTCCACCACCACTTGCGCCGCGGCCACGCTGTTCAGTTCCGCGGGAAGCGCAACGAATCGAGGGTGGTTGAAGCTGGCGGCGCTGATCTTGCGCGAGACGCCGACGACGGTTGCGCCGGCATCGAGAAACGCCCGCGTGACGCTGCTGCCCAGGCCGCCGCCGGCGCCAGTGATAAGGACGATGTTTCCTTGCATGCGTTTCTCCCAAGGTGATTCTACGGGTAGTTCATGGTGGCGTTCATGGTGGCGTGCCGGCGGGCAGGGCGCGCGCCCGCTACACGACGGCGGCGCGCGTCCATTCGCCGTCTATCATGCGCCAGATGCCGCGCGGATTGTCATCCTTCAATTCGTCGGGCAGCCACTCGGCGGGGAAATTCTGGTAGCAGACTGGGCGCACCCAGCGGCGGATGGCGGTGGTTCCCACCGAACTGAAGCGCGAGTCGGTGGTCGCCGGATACGGACCGCCGTGCTGCATGGCCGGGACGACTTCGACACCGGTCGGCACGCCGCCGAAAACGAGGCGTCCAGCTTTCTGGCGCAGGACGTCGAGCAGGGCGGCGTGCTGGCGAAGGTCAGAGGCGCTGGCGTGAATCGTGACCGTCAACTGGCCTTCGAGCCGGCGGGCAATTTCGAGCAGGCGCGAGGCGGAATCAGACGCGACGACCAGCGTTTGCGGTCCAAAAAGCTCTTCGTGCAGCTTGCGGTTGCTGAGGTAGGTCTTCGCGTCGGTGGTGAACACGGCGCCGGTGGCGCCGGCATGCGGCGCGGCCGCGGCAGGAGCACAGGCAGTCGCGATGCCGGTCATTCCGCCGCGCTCGGCGATGCCGCCACGATACCGCTCGGCAATGCCGGCGTGCAGCATGGTGCCGGCGGGCGTGGCGCCCACGGCCTCGCTTAGTCTTCTGGTGAACGCGTCCAGTTCTGCGCCGCCGAGACCGACGGCCAGGCCGGGCTTGGTGCAGAACTGGCCAAGGCCTTGCGTCACTGACCTGGCGAGCGCGTCAGCGATTTCGGGACCGCGCTCCTGGAGCGCGCCGGGAAGAACAAAGACCGGGTTCAGGCTGCCCATCTCGGCGAAAACCGGAATCGGGTCCGGACGTGCCGCCGCGGCGTCAAAGAGAGCGCGGCCCGCGGCGAGCGAGCCGGTGAATCCTACGCCGGACGCGAGCGGATGGCGGACCAGCGACTGTCCGACCGCGGGCGATGGGCCGTGCACCAGAGAGAAAACGCCGGCCGGCATTCCGCAATCGCGCGCCGCCTGCTGGATCACGCGTCCGGCCAGCTCCGACGCGCCTGGGTGCGCGGGGTGTCCCTTGGCAACGACGGGGTTTCCGGCAGCGAGCGCGGAAGCGGTGTCACCGCCCGCGACCGAGTAGGCAAAGGGAAAATTGCTGGCGCCGAAAACTACGATCGGGCCGATCGGAATGAGCATGCGCCGCAAGTCGGGCTTCGGCGCGGGCGTTCGTTCAGGCTGCGCGCGGTCAATGATCGCGCCCACCCACGAACCCTCGCGCAGCAGCGCGGCGAACATGCGGAGTTGGGCGCAGGTGCGTCCGCGCTCGGAGACGAGGCGCGGAAGAGGCAGGGCGGTTTCGGCAGCGGCGCGGTCCAGCAGCTCGTCGCCCAGCTGCTCGAGGCCGGCGGCGATGGCTTCGAGGAAGTCGGCGCGCTGCTCGGGCTTGCGGCTGCGGAAGCCGGCAAATGCCTCGCCGGCGAGTTCGAGGGCGCGCGAGATTTCGCGCTCGGTCGCCTCGTGATAGGCCGGGGCGAGCTGCTCGCCGGTGGCCGGATTCACTCCATGAAATACGGTCGCACCTGCGCCGCTCGTTTCACTTCCCAAAATGTTGGCGCCGTGAAGTTCCATCGCTTTCACGCTAGCGGCAACGGCGGCGAGGCGTCAACTCGGCATCGTGTATTCTGTTTTTCTTTTCCGGCATGCGCATCGCCGACCTCAGGGTGCATTCGATCGCGATGGCCGACCCGCCGCTGCGCAGCTCGTACGGGCTGCACGCGCCGTACGCGCTGCGCACGATCATCGAGTTGGTGAGCGAAAGCGGCGTCACCGGGATCAGCGAAACGCACGGCGGGGATGCGATCGCGCTCGGGTTCGCGAAACTGCGCGAAAACGTGATCGGCGCCGATCCCTACCAGCTGGCCGGCCGGCTGACGCCGATGATCGAAGCCGACGCGCAGGGAAGCGCGCTCGATCGCTCGCAGACTTATCACGTGCCCGGCGAAAACCCGGCCGACGCCGGTGCGCGGCTGTATTCGGCGCTGGAGATCGCATCGCTGGACCTGATCGGAAAATCGGTGGGCAAGCCGGTGTGCGACCTGGTGGGCGGACGGGTGCGCGACCGCATACCGTTTTCCGCGTATGCGTTCTACAAACACGCCGGCGGGGGCGGCGAAGGCGACGACGCGCGCGAGGACGAGTACGGCGAAGCGCTCACGCCGCATGCGATCGTGGGGCAGGTGAAGCAGATGATCGCGGCGTACGGTTTTCGCGAGGTGAAACTCAAGGCGGGCGTTCTCGACTCCGAAGTGGAGATCAAGACGATTCGCCAGCTTCGCGCCGAACTGGGAGCGAAAGTCCCGCTGCGGCTCGATCCGAATTGCGCGTGGTCGGTGGAGACGTCGGTTGGCGTGGGCAAGGCGCTGGCATTGGAGTTGAGCGATGGCGGCTACCTGGAAGATCCCACGGCTTCAATCGCGTCAATGGCCGAGGTCCGGCGCGGACTGTTGCAGGCGGGGATCACCACGCCGCTGGCGAGCAACGTGGCGGTGACGTCGTTTGCCGACCTGCCGGAGAGCGTGAAGAGCGATGCGGTGCAGATCGTGCTCTGCGATCCGCACTACTGGGGCGGCGTGCGGCAGGTGCAGCACCTGGGAAAAGTGTGCCGCGCGTTCGGACTCGGGCTCTCCATGCATTCGAACTCACACCTGGGCGTCTCGCTGATGGCGATGGCGCACGCGGCAGCGGCCACGCCGCGCCTGACGTATGCGTGCGACACGCACTATCCGTGGCAAACGGAGCGCGATGAGGTGGTCGCCGGCGGGCGGGTGAAGTTCGTGGACGGCTGCGTGGAAATTCCCGACCGGCCAGGGTTGGGCGTGGAGCTGGACTACGACCAGTTGGCACGCGGGCGCGAGCGCTACACGAAGTGCAAGTACCGTAAGCGCGACGACGAAGCCGAGATGCGCAAGCGCGTTGATCCCAACTGGAAGCGCGTGCTGCCGCGCTGGTGAGACGGACTTATGGAAGCTGATGCTCTGCGTAAACGCCTGCGGGGCGTGATCGCGTTTCCGGTCACGCCGTTCCACCGCGACTTCTCGCTCGACGTCGCCGGCCTGCACTCGAACCTGCGCAAACTGATGGAGCACTCGCTCGCGGCGGTGGTCGCAGCCGGCGGAACCGGCGAGCTTTACTCGCTGACGCCCGATGAGCACCTGCAAGTGGTGAAGGCGACGGTGGAAGAGGTTGGCGGCCGCGCGCCCGTCATCGCCGGAACCGGATTCAATCGGCAGGTTGGGATCGAGCTGGCGCGGAGGGCCGCTGATGCCGGCGCCGACGCGATCCTGGCGCTGCCTCCTTATTATCCGAACGCCGACGAGGAGGCCCTGGCGGACTACTACGCGGCCATCGGCGGCGCGACGCCCCTGCCGCTGCTGGTCTACAGCCGCGACTGGGTGAATCCGGGACCGGCGTGGGTGGAGCGCCTCGCGGAAAAAGTTCCGACGCTTACCGCGTGGAAGGACGGCCAGGGCGACGTGCGGCGCTACGCGCAGATCATCCAGCGCGTGGGCGAACGCCTGCACTGGATTGGCGGCGCCGGCGACGACTGTGTGCCGCCCTACTACAGCATCGGGCTGCGGGTGTACACGTCGAGCATTGCCACGGTGGCGCCCAAACTTTCGCTCAAGCTGCACGAAGCGGCGTCGGCGGGCGACGCCGCAACGCTGCTCGCCCTGATGAACGATTACGTCACGCCGCTTTACGCGCTGCGCGCGCGCCGCAAAGGGTACGAAGTTACGGTGATGAAGGAGATGATGAATGCCATGGGGCTGGCGGCGGGTCCGGTGCGCCCGCCATTGCCGCCGCTGCGGGCCGACGAACTGGCCGAAGTGAAGGCGATGATGGAGCGGTGGAGGGCGTGGCTCTAGTTTGTTTCCCGTTGCGCCGAAAAACCAAAAGCTCCCCACCTTTTGCGGAGGCGTGCCGGCGGGCGGGGGACGCCCGCCGCTACATCGCGAGCCGCGGCGGTGACTTGTTCGCGGGCGGGGGACGCCCGCGCCCACAGCGGTTGTAACAAGACAAAGGCCCGGGGTTCCGCCCGGGCCTCAAGTCAAAACCAATCAGGGTTAGAAGCTGAACTTCAGGCCGAACTGCATCTGGCGGGGATCGCGTGCGGAGGTGATCTTGCCGAACTGCGCCGAGCTCAGGGTGCCAGTCGGGTTCTGAAGGTTGACGAAGTTGAAAGCGTTGGTGGCTTCGGCGCGGAACTGGAGCTTCATGCGCTCGCTGATGCTGAAGTTGCGCAGGATGCCGATGTCCACGTTCTTGGCGCCGGGGCCGTCGAAGGAATTGCGGCGGAGGTTGCCGTCGGTGCCGACCGGGTTGGCCACCAGGCCGTTCTTATCAACCCATTGCTGCGAGACGATGGAGCGTCCGCGGTTGGGATCGAGGGCGACGTTGCCGACCAGGTTCGGCCGGTCGTTGTTGGTGCCGTCGCGGTTGTTATCGGTGCCCGTCGTGATGTTGAACGGGATGCCGCTTTGCAGGGTGGTGATGGTGGAGATGGTCCAGCCGTTCGTCACCCAGCTCAGGGGATTGCTTTTGGGCACGTAGTTAAGGTCCCAGATGGTGGAGATCACGGCCGCGTGGCGGCGGTCCTGGGCGGAACGGGCGCGCTCCATGTCGAGACGCGTGTAGTCCTGCACCGCGTCGGTGATGGTCTCCAGGTCCTTGCTCCAGACGTAGTAGCCCTTGAGCGAGAAGCCCTTCGACATGCGCTTCTCAGCGCTGAGCTGGAAGGCGTGGTAGGCATCATTGCCAGGCGACTGCATCAGGAAGATGTTGCTCAGCGTGCCAGGCAGGAACGGACGCCGCGCGTTCACCGTGGAAGCCGCCGCGGTGGAAGGCGGCACGGCGTTGACGTCGTTGAGGAAGCCCAGGCTGCGGGCCAGGGTCCCCACGTAGGCCGCCGTCACCGATGTGGTGGCGGTCAACTGCCGCTGAATCGAGAAGTTCATCTGGTAGTTGTAGGGCCAGGCGAAGTTCAGATCGGGGCCGGAGACGGCCGCCGGCACGATGAACTTGGGCGCCGACGGGCTGTAGGTGTAAGGGAAGGGGCTGCCCCCAGGCACGTTCTTGTAGGGATCGGAGAGCGTGGCCACGTTGGGGAAGGTCTGGCGCGCGGCGAAGGGCTGCCGGTCGCCTGACTGGTTCCACTCGTTGCCTGAGACGTTGCCCCAGTAGATGCCGGCGCCGGCGCGGATGGAGGTCTTGCCGTCGCCGAACGGGTCCCAGGCAAAGCCGAGGCGCGGCGCCCAGTGGTACAGCGGCGTGCCGATGATGCCGCGGGTGATGCCCGGGTCGCCGACAAACAAAAGACCCGTGGGAGCGGCGGGAACCGTGGTTGACTTCACGCCGGGGACGAAGGTCAGCTTGCGGTCCTGCGGATCGAGCGTGGGAAGCTGCACGTCCCAGCGGATGCCGATGTTCAGAGTAAGCCGCGGGTGAACGCGGAAGTCATCCTGAACGAACAGCGCCCAGTACCAGTCGTTGTCGATCTTGTCGGTGGGCGCGTCCTGGTTCATGGTGTTGGGCAAGCCCATGACGAAATCAGCCAGCGCGTTGCCGCCCGAGCTTGCGCCCGTGGGACGCGACTTGCTTCCGTCAAAACCGAAAGTGCCGTAGTTGTTGAGCAACGTGTTCTGGCGCTGTTTTTCCAGGTAGGCCTCGCCGCCGATCTTGAGCGAGTGCTTGCCCCTGGTCCAGGCGAGGGTGTCGCGCACGCCGTAGTAGTTGCTGCCCGCCACCGGGCCGGCGATGGCTTCGTTCAAGCGGAAGAAGCCGGTGACGGTGATCTGCGGCAGCGCCTTATCGCCCTGCACCTGGAACTTGGAGCCGAGATCGCCAAGAGAGATGTCGGGGCTGTTGATGCGCCCGCCAAAGTTGCGGACGAAGTTGACGCGCAACTGGTTGACCATGGTGCCGCTCTTCACCCAGGTGTCGCTCAGCGTCAGGTTGTGCTGGGTCCAGTCGAAGGTGCGCGACGACCAGCCGGGCAGGTCGTTGGCGCCGGCGCCGCCGGAGATGGCGTCGAGCGTGTTGCCGTAGCTGAGGAAGTAGCTGGCGGCGAGCTGGTGCTTGGAGTTCAGCGAGTGGTCGAGCTTGAAGATGAACTCGTCGGTGTTGGTGGGGCTGGCCAGGGGCGCGCCGCGGAAGCCGTTCGTGCCGGTGTTGGGCAGCGGAATGTAGGTGTCAATGATCCTGCGCGAAACCGGATCCACGGGAACGATGTCGCCGGGGAAGCGCTGGCCGGTGGCGGTGTTGATTGGCTTTACGGCTGACGCTGAAAAGTTACCCTGGCGCTCCAGCGCGGTTGGAACCAGGGCGGAGGCGCCAAGCGTGGTGCTCTGGTGCTGGCGCAGGCCGGAGTAGCTGCCGAAGAAAAACGTCTTGTTCTTGATCACCGGCCCGCCGATGGTGCCGCCGAACTGGTTGCGATGCAGTGGCGGCTTGGCGAGCTGGTTCCACGGGGTGGCGTTGAACTTGTCGTTGCGGATGAACTCGAACGCCGTACCGTGCAGACTGTTAGTGCCGCTCTTGGTGATGAAGTCAACGACGCCGCCGGAGAAACGCCCATACTCGGCGCTGTAGCCGTTCGTCGTCACGCGGAATTCCTGGACGGCGTCGGGATTGGGCGCGAGGTTGCCGGTATTGCGCAGGCCGCCGTTGTTGGCGCCGCCATCAATGTAAAAGCCGACGGCGCTGCCCAGGTTGCCGGATAAACGGTCCTGCGAGGAGCCGTTCACCAGCACTACCTGCTGGGGAAAACCGAGAGCGTTTCCCTTGAAGGCGTCGCCGCTGGGTAACACGACGCCGGGAGTGAGAGTAAGGAACGAGTAGGGATCGCGGTTGACGAGCGGGAGCGTGGTGACCTCGACGTTGTTCACCGTGCGGCCGATGCTGGCGTCGACGGTGTTGACCTGGGGAGCGTCGGAGGTAACGCTCACGGTTTCGCTCACCGCGCCCACCTGGAGCATGGCGTCAATGCGAGCGTTGCGGTCCAGTTCCAGGACCACGCCGCTGCGCACGAAAGTTTGAAATCCCTGGTGCTTCACCTCTACCTTATAGCTGCCGACGGGCAGGAAGGTGAGCTCGTAGGAACCTGCTTTGTCGGAGGCGGCGGAGCGGGTGAAACCGGTGGCGGTGTTGGTGGCGGTGATCTGCGCTCCTACGATCACGGCGCCGGAATTGTCGGTGACCGTACCAAGAATGGTGGCGGTTGAGGTTTGCGCCACGGCAGTGGCTGATACCAGCAGCATCAGCACCCCAAGCGAAAGCCCCAGGAAAAATCGTCCTGTGGCAGAACGTGTCATCTTCTTGCCTCCTGAATCTGAAACTTCAGCTGAGCCGAGTACGAGTTCCTTCACGGTGCCGGCGCGTTTGCCGGCTGCCCCTGGTGGTGGTTCCGTGTGGCGGTTTCCGTCCCTGTAATGGCCGCGCCGGCTACCGCCTGTGCCAGCTGCTGACCGCGATCCCAGTGTCCCGATGAAGCCCGTGGATGATGCCGAAAGCCCGCGATGCCGATTCAGCGACGGAATCGGAAATACCACAATTCGGTACGACGTATCACTTCGTACGCAAAACGAACCATCCCCGCCCCATTTCCAACAGCTGCTAGGCGCCGGCGAACTGTCCCCGGGCCGGCGGCGAGGGGCGCGGCTGCTGCGCGATGCGCGACGCCGGCTGCTGATATCCCAATTCGTGCGAGAGCGCAGCGGCGGTGGCGACGACCGACCGCGCGATGATGCTGACCTTTTCCGTGCTCACGCGGAACGAAGGGCCGGAGACGCTGATGGCGGCGATCAGGGCGCCGCCGAAACCACGCACCACCGAGCCGACGCAGCGCACGCCCTCTTCGTTTTCCTCGTCGTCAACGGCGAAGCCCTGAGTGCGCACGCGGGCCAGCTCGGTCTTGAGTTCCGCCAGCGTGCCGATCGTCTTGCGGGTGAGTTGCCGCAGGCCGTGGCGCTGTACGGCGGCTTCCATCTCCGCCTCCGGCAAATGCGCGATGATGGCCTTTCCGACAGCGGTGCAATGAGCTGGCGAGCGGCGGCCGACGCTGGAGGCGAGGCGCACGCTGCGCGCCGGTTCGACCTTGTCGAGGTAGACGACTTCACCGGCGTCATACACGCAGAGATGGACGGTTTCGCCGGTATCGAGTGAGAGGCGCTCGAGGAACGGCCGGGCGCGCTCGCGCAAATCGAGCTGAGACACGGCGCGCGTGCCCAGCTCGAACAATTTCAGGCCGAGGCGATAGCGCCCGCTCTGCGAATTCTTTTCGACCAGGCGGTGGCGTTCCAGCACCATGACGAGGCGGTGCGCCGTGCTCTTGTGCAGGCCCAGCGACTGCGAGATTTCGGCGAGGGTGAGGTCGGGACCGTGCTCGCTCAGCTTCTCAAGCAATGCGAGGGCGCGGTCCAGCACCTGCACCCGATAAGGAGAGCCATTCGCGCGTGTCTTACTATGCGACACGGCGAGTCATTATATGAGAAATCAACGTTTCGTCAAGCAGAGTTTCACGTTTTGTTTGGCTAAATTGAGGCGGGTCAAGCGCTGCTGGTTTCTGGCGGCCAGCTGCTGGCGATCGGGTAACTGAGAAATCGGGTCATCGGGTAAATCAAAGCAAAAGCTCATCCACAAAGGACACGAAGCGCACGAAGGAAACCGTCCTGGAGCGAGGCTACTTCGGCTGGGAAAGTGCGGCGTGAAGGAAGCCGGCCACGGATTCGGTGAGCTTGCGGGGGTACTCGGTCTTGGGCATGGCGAGCGCCTGCTGGCGCATCAGGCGGTGGCGGCCGATGCGCAACGTCTGGAAGAAGCGCGGCTGGCCGTGCAGGGCGTGCTCGGGAAGGATGGAGTAGCCGAAGCCGCATTCCACCAGCCGCTTGATGGCCTCGGTGTCGTCGGCTTCCATGATCACGCGCGGCTCCAGGCCGATTTCCTTGAAGAAGCGGTCGATGATGGAACGCATGTTGCTTTGCTTGGGATAGAGCAGGAACGGGACCTTCTCCAGGTCGGCGACGCGCACGGTGCCGACATGGCCGTTGCGGACGCGCGTGGCCGAGGGCCGCAGCACCATCAGCTCTTCCTCGTATAGCGGCAGGATGCGCAGGTTGTCCTCGGCGACGGGCAGAGAGATCAGCCCCAGGTCGAAGCGGCGCTGCTGGAGCCCGGCAATGATCTCCTCGGTCACGCCCACCGTGACCTGTATCTCAGTGTTGGGATACTGCTTGCGCAACAAGCGGAGCGGGCGTCCCAGGCGGTAGATGAGCGTGGTCACGCCGGTAGCAAAGTGAAATGGCCGGGTGTCGGTGGTGGGATCGTTATCGAATTCCTGGCGGATGTTGGTGACCTGCCGAAGCACGCCGCGGGCATGCTCGGCCAGACGATAGGCCGTAGGAGTGGGGATGAGGCGCTTGCCGGAGCGCAGAAAGAGCTCGGCGTGCAGCTCGTTGGCGAGCGAGTGCAACTGCACACTCACGGCGCCGGGCGAAAGATGAACTTTTTCCGCCGCCCTGGTGACGCTGGAGGTTTCCATGACGGCGAGAAAGAGCTCGAGCTGGTGGATTTCCATCCCAATCCTTCAAGCTGTTGATTCGGTGCTGCTTCACTTCGGGGCCGAGTCCGTTTAGTCATATTAAACGGAACATTTAGTTTTTCTACCTTGACTCCCATTCAGAAACTCAACTAAATGGCGCCAACGCGGGGAGTGTCTCCTTGAGCCGCTCGCTTCAGCAGCAGTGTTTCTGTCGCATGACGGTTCCGAGCAGCAAGGACACAGTCTTTCCCTTGCGCACTCAGTCCGCGCCGTCGCACCTGCCACTGTAAGGGCCCATTACAAACGACATGCTCACGCGCTCCCAGCGCGGAAAGGCAGAGACCGCATGAACAGCCGTATCGTTCGAGTACTTGTGTTGCTCCTCCTCGGCGCCGTGTGCGCTTCTGCGCAAGGCACGGGCAGCATTGTCGGCACGGTGACGGATCCCTCGGGATCGGTGATCGCCGGCGCCAAGATCACTGCCACCGACGCAGGGACAGGCGCCGCCCGATCGGCCACCAGCAATGGTGAGGGATATTACATCATCTCGCTGCTGCGGCCATCGCAATACAACCTGAGCGTGAGCGCTTCCGGCTTCCGCACCTACGAGGGCAAAGCGGTCACGCTGCTGGCCGACCAGAACCTGACGCACAACGTGAGGCTGGCGGTGGGCGCGGCGAACGAAGTAGTCGAGGTTTCCGGCGGCGAAGTCACGGTTGACACCACCACTTCGACGATCAAGCAAACGGTGGAGTCGCGCCGCATCACCGAGCTTCCGCTGAACGGCCGCAACGCGGCCCAGCTGACGCTGCTGGTTGCCGGCGCGGTGCAGGCGCCCAACAGCGGCGCCGACCAGGGCACCACCAAGACCTTCCCCGGCGCGGTCACCATCTCCGCCAATGGCGCGCGCCAGAACCAGATCAGCTACCAGCTCGACGGCGGAAACTACGTGGACGAGTACACCAACGTCAACCAGCCGTTCCCGTTCCCCGACGCGCTGCAGGAATTCAGCGTGCAGACCAGCAACTACAGCGCGGAGTTCGGGCAGAACGCCGGCGGCGTGGTGAACGTGGTGACCAAGAGCGGGACGAATGCGTTCCACGGCAACGTGTTTGAGTTCGTCCGCAACGAGGTGTTCAACGCCAAGCAATTCCAGTCGGTGACCGGGCGCGACAAACTGAAGCGCAACCAGTTCGGCGGGACGTTCGGCGGGCCCGTGATCCGCGACAAGGTGTTCTTCTTCGCCGGCTACCAGGGCACGCGGCATCGCAACCTGGGCGCGGCCGCCACGACAGTGACGCCGAGCGCGGCGCAGCGCCTGACGGTCACCGATCCGGCAGTGGCCAACCTGCTGAAGGGAATTCCCGTCGGCGACGCGAACGGCAACGTAACGTTCGTGAAGCCCGATCACCAGGACTTCAACGACCTGGTGGGCAAGACGGACATCAACCTGGGGAAAAACGACCGCTTCGCGGCGCGCTACACCTACGACCGCTTCAGCAAGCTCGGCGTCTTCGACACGTCGAATTTCCTGACCTACGTGGACGGCTCCACGATCGTCTCGCAGAACATCCTGCTGAACGAAACGCACGTGTTCAGCGGCAACCTGGTGAACGCCGGCCGGTTCAGCTTCTCGCGTGACGCATCGAGCCGCGGGCCGGGCGCGGGCGCGTTCAACGTTGGCCAGTTGGGCGTTTCGCTGCCGTGGCTGCCGGTGGACGCCATCCAGGCGGTGCGCGTGAGCGGCGGCTTCAGCTTCGGCGACAACCCGAACGCCAGCTTCGTGCGCAACAACTTCACCTGGAGCGATGACGTGAGCTGGATCCGCGGCGCGCACGACATCCGCTTCGGCGGCGTGGTGGAGCGCAGCCGCGTGGACCTGGACAACAAGTTCTTCCAGGTGCCGGAGTTCCAGTTCGCCAACATTGCCGGCCTGCTGGCAGGCAAGCTGGCCACCGGCGGCGGCAACCCCGGATTCCGCCAGGGCGCCGGAGAATTCAAGAACCATCGCAACACGTTCATGGGTTTCTACTTCCAGGACAACTGGAAGCTGCATCGGCGGCTGACGGTGAACCTGGGGCTGCGCTGGGATTCGGGCCGCGCCTGGCGTGATACCGGCGAGCGCTGGACCGGCTTCAGCATGGCACGCTTCCTGGCGGGCACCAAGTCCACCGCGTATCCGAACGCGCCGGCGGGCATGTTCTTCCCCGGCGACGCCGGATTCCCCGATAACGGCATGCGCGACAGCATGAGCAACTTCGCGCCTCGGCTCGGCTTTGCCTGGGACGTGATGGGCGACGGCAAGATGAGCGTGCGCGGCGGCGGCGGCATGTTCTACGACACGCGCATCGGCGGCATGAACGACAACCGCATCGTGGACTCGACGCCGTTCAGCCCGCAGCTGGTGCTGAACACCGGAGACCTGAATCCGGGGTCGTTCAGCGATCCGCTGTGCACCAAGGCGGCCACGCAAGCGCTGAACAACTGCACCAGTCTGGCGGCCATCTATCCGTTCCCGCCGGTGCTGCCACCGACCGCGGCCTCAACCTTCCGCGCCGGCGACCTGTACGTGACCTATGACACGAGCCGGAAGTGGATGGTGCCGACCATCTACAACTGGAACCTGTCGGTTGAGCGCCAACTGCCGGGCAACACGATTGCGCGCGTGGGCTACGTGGGCTCGCACACCAGCCACCTGGTGGAAACCATCAACCTCGATCCGTTCCCGGTGGGCGGCGGCCCCTTCCGCCGACTGAACGTGATCGCCGGCAACAAGCTGGTGTTCGGCGACATTCAGCAGTCGACATACGACATCGACTCGTCGTATCACTCGCTGCAAGTTTCAGGTGAGCGGCGCATGTCGCGCGGGCTGACGCTGACCGGCGCCTACACCTGGTCGAACAGCATTGACGACCTGCCGCCGGGAACCGGACTGTTCGGCTTCGACGGCACCTATTCGGCGCGGCCGTGGGACGATCCGCTGCGGCACGTGTTCGATCGCGGCCCGTCGGAGTTCGACCACAAGCACCGCTTCGTGGCGTCGTATGTGTACCAACTGCCGTTCATGGACAAAACGAACGGCTTCGTGAAGGCAGTGTTCGGCGGATGGCAGCTGAGCGGCGTGATGTCCACGCAGACCGGCCGGCCGCTGACTTTGGTTTCCAACGTCAATAATTCAGGCACCGGCCTGGGCCAGGACCGAGCGCAGTACCTGGGCGGCGAGGTCTATGCGCCGGGCGCCTGCACCAATGCCGGCACCAAGCCCTGCCGCAACTGGATCAACCCGGCGGTGTTCTCCAATAATCCGGCGGGGACGTTCGGCAACGTGGGCAAGGGGCAGTACCGCTTCCCAGGCATGTTCCAGTGGGACACGGGGCTGCACAAAGACTTCACCTTCACCGAGCGGGCGCGCTTGCAGTTCCGCGCGGAGTTTTTCAATGTGCTGAACAAGGTCAACTGGGATGAAAGTATTGCCTCAGGCAACAACTTCGTCCGCCGCAACTCGGCGCCGGCCAGCGGCATCGGGAACGCGACCTTCGGCGCGCTGACCACGCAGGGAGACGGAATCACCAATCCCATCGGGCCGCGCATCGGGCAGTTGGCCCTGAAGCTTTTCTTCTAGCAGTGTGAAGCGCTGAGCGAGCGCCGGAGAAAGCGCGAGCCAAGCGCGAGGGCGCAGCAGCGAGGCCTGAGCGAGAGCGAAGGCAAGCGTTGCGGAGCCCTGGAAGCAAGGAGGAGCAGGGGAAACGGGGCAACACCGGCCCGGGGCTTCAGGCCCCGGGCCTTTTTCAGCCAGTCAGCCGGGAGCGACCTCGTGAAACGGACCTTCTTTGTATCTTTCATTCTGCTGGGATTCATCGTTGCGGCAAAAGGGCAGACACTGGAGTCGGCGGCGCTGCGGCTGGAGGTGACGGCGCAGCCGTTCGGTTTCCGCATCATAGAAAAGCCGAGCGGCGACGCGCTGCTGGTGAACACGCGGACGGTCTTCGCCAGCGGTAACGCGGTTGAGAGCGCGGGCGAGTTCAAGACCACCGGCAACTCGATGACGGCCGCGCTGCGCGGTTACGCGGCCGCGCGCTCGCGGGTGACGTTTACCTTCGTGACGCCCGAGGTCCTGCGCGTGGAGTTGACCACGCAGGACGCGCCCGGCAGCGTGACGCAGGAGTTCGCCGACCAGGGCGAGCATTACTACGGGGTGTGGGAGTATCCGTTTGGCGGCGCGATTGATAATCGCGGCGCCGACTATGACTTTCTCGGATTGCAGCGCCTGCCCGACGTGAACTACTCCAGCGCGCGCGCGCCGTTCTACATGACGTCGCGCAAATACGCTATTTACGCTGAGACGACCGAGCAGGGCCACTACACCTTCGCGCGCGGCGGCAAGACCAGCTTCTATTTCAACGGCAACGGCCTGACCTACGACATTATCCACGGGCCCTCGTATGCGGAGATGATGAAGCGCTATGTAGAAATCGCCGGCGGGTCGCTGATGCCGCCCACGTGGGCGTTCGATTCGATCTGGTGGCGCGACGATCACCACGCCGACCTGCGCGACGTCCGCAACGCGCAGGAAAAAGTCATTGACGACGCCGACCGGCTGCGCAAGGCGCGCATTCCGGCGTCGGCCATGTGGCTCGACCGGCCCTACGGCACCGGCACGAACGGCTGGGGCAACTTCGATTTCGACTCGTCTTTCCCGTCGCCGGAGAAAATGGTGCGCGAACTGGCCGACCGCGGCATGTACCTGATGGTGTGGGTGGCGAACCGCAACGTGAACTCGGTGTACGAAGAGGGAATAGCCAAGGGCTATATGTTCGATGGGCCCTGGTCGGCGGCCGACATCATGCGTCGGGAAGTCTACGACTGGTACAGGAAGAAGCTCGATGCCTTCGTGGACCTCGGGATCAAGGGTTACAAGATCGACCGCGGCGAAGAGGGCGAGATGCCGCGCTCGGTCGAGAACAAGCATGCCATCCTGATGGAGAAGCTGGCCGCCGAGGGGCTGATGGCGCGCAACGGTCCCGACTACTTCAACTTCAGCCGCAACGCCAACGACGCCAGCCGCAAGTACACGGCGGTGTGGAACGGCGACACGCGCGCCACCTGGGGAGGCCTGGCCGTCTCGGTGAAGGGCCTGCTGCGCTCGGGCGCGATCAACTTCCCGATGTGGGGATCGGATACCGGCGGCTACATCGGCGTGCCCGACAAGGAGCTGTTCGCGCGCTGGCTGGAGTTCAGCGCCTACAGTCCGATGATGGAGGTGCTGGTCGGCCCGAAGCGCACCATCTGGTACGACTACGACGACGAGCTGCTTAAGATCGCGCAGCAGACCGCCGCGGCGCATCACGACCTGATCCCGACGATGCGGTCGCTGATGTACCAGGCCACGCAGACGGGCATGCCGGTGGCGCGCGCGCTGGTGTTCGCGAATGCTTCCGATGAAAAGCTCGCCGACCTGTGGGATGAGTTCATGCTCGGCGACTCGCTGCTGGTGGCGCCGGTGCTGAGTGCCGGAGCGACGAGCCGGCAGGTGTATCTGCCGGCGGGGCTGTGGCTGAACTACAACGAACCCGCCACCTTATTTAACGGAGGAACAACCGTCGCGGCGGCGGCGCCGCTGGGCACGATTCCGCTGTTTGTCCGCGAGGGCGCGATCATCCCGCGCGGCGACATCGTAAAGACGAACAACAACTGGGACACGAACTGGTCGCCGAAGCTGCGCATCGAGGTCTTTCCCTCCGCCACGTCGCCGAGCCGCTTCGACTACTTCACCGGCAAGGAAACGGTGGCGATCACGGCCACGGCGGCGGGGAAGGGCATCGAGGTCAGCCTGCCGGAGTTGGGCGCGCCCGGGGTGCTCGAGGTCTACTGGAAGAATCCGACGCGGGTGCTGCGCGACGGCAAGCCGCTGCGGGCGAAGCGCGACTACACCTATGACGCGGCCGCTCACAAGCTGAACGTTCCGTTCACCGGCGCGACCAGGGTGCAGATCGAGGGCGGCAGCAGCCTGTTTGCGGCGAAGTAGGCCAACCGAACAGGTGTCCGGCGCGTGCGACAATGCAGCGCGGAGTGGCATCCGACAATGGTTTCGCGGCGTGAGTTTTGCGTGGCGGTGGGAGCGACACTCGCGGCTGCGACCGTTGGCCCGTTTGCGTCTGCCTTGCCAACCGTCGCCGGCTCGGTCCCCGATCTGCGAACCATAGAGCGGAAGCGTGTGCTCGAAGCCGCGCGGCGATACCTGGCCGAGCAGCCCATCACCATCACCGCGTATCGCGCCGCGCGCAGCGCGGGCGGCGAGCACGACTACTTCTCCGAGGGCGACTACTGGTGGCCCGATCCAAAAAATCCCGACGGACCTTACATACAGCGCGACGGCGAGTCCAATCCCGACAACTTCAACCAGCATCGCCACGCGCTGATCCGGCTGAGCCTGCACGTGCCGGCGCTGGCGGCGGCGTGGGTGCTGACGCGTGATGCGCGCTATTCACGCCATGCGGCGGCGCACCTGCGGGCGTGGTTCATCACGCCGGCCACGCGCATGAATCCGAACCTGCAATACGCGCAAGCGATCCGCGGGATCACGACAGGACGCGGGATCGGCATTATCGACACGCTGCACCTGGTGGAAGTGGCGCGCGCGGCGTCGCGGCTCGAAAAAGCGCCTGGCCTTGCGCCGGGCGAGCGCGATGCCGTGAAAAACTGGTTTGCCGAATACCTGAACTGGATGAACAGCTCGAAGAACGGGCAGGAAGAACGCGAGGCGAAGAACAACCACGGCACCTGCTGGACGTTGCAGGCGGCCGAGTTCGCGCGCTTCACCGGCGATTCCCTCATCACCCAGCAGTGCCGCGAGCGCATGAAGAACGTAATTCTGCCGAACCAGATCGCGGCAGACGGCAGCTTTCCCCAGGAGCTGCGCCGGACCAAGCCCTATAGCTATTCGCTATTCAACCTCGACGCCATGGCCACGGCTTGCCACGTGCTCTCCACGCCGGCCGACAGCCTGTGGAGCTTCCAAACTGCCGGCGGTCGCGGCATCGAGGGTGCGATGGCGTTCATGTTCCCGTACATCCGCGACAAGAGGTCGTGGCCGCACAAGCCTGACGTGCAGTACTGGGACCAGTGGCCGGTGCGGCAGCCCGCGCTGCTGTTTGCCGGCGTGGCGCTGGGCAAGCCTGAGTACATCGCGTTGTGGCGGGCGCTCAACCCCGATCCCGCGGAGGAAGAGGCAGTTCGCAATTACCCGATCCGGCAGCCTTTATTGTGGTTCTGATTCGGGACCAGCGGCGCGTGCGCCGATTTTCGCCGTTTGCGAAGAAAAGCCGCGAACTGGCCAGTGACTCGGGTTAATCTGTCGCCGAGGGGGAGTTCCACAGCCTTCTTCCATGCTTCCACAGAAACAGCTCAAGGGCCTCGGCCTGCGGTACGCGCGCAGCCTGCAAATCGCCATTCGCACCGCGGGCATGCTCTCGGTGGACCACACCGTGGCCAGCGGGCCGGTGAAGCAGAGCTTCGACCTGCTGACCGGCCTGATGAAGGACGCCGGCACGCTGACCATCGGGTTCGTGGACGGCCGCGTGATGCTGAACAACGTGCTGACCGTGGACGCCGGCCTGTCGCAACTGGAAAACGAGTTTCTCAAGCGCGGCGTGGGCGCGGTGCGCTTCGATGTGGGCCTTACCCTGGCGCGCTACAAGCAGGTGATCGGGCTGCTCTCCACGCCGCTGAAGGAAATTGAAGAGCGCGGCGGGGTGGGCGCGTTCCTGGAGCGCGCTGTAGTGGAAGGCGTGCGCATTGTTCCGGCGGGCAAGAACCAGAAGCGCACCGACGAGGGCGACACGCTGCTGGAGATGGACCCGGAGGCGTTTTTCCGCGCGCGCGACGCTTCGACCAATGCGGCCGCCGCATCGCCGCCGGGCCCCGAGCAGGCGCTCATGATGTTCTTCGATTCCGCCGGTGTGCCGCGTCCCGAGGGCGCGGTGGGCGGGCCGGAAGACATCATGCGGCTGGTCTCGCCGACGATTGAGAGCGCGCTGACTTCGCAGAACGCTGATCCCCAAAAGGCCTACATCGCGCTGGCCCAGGTGATGCAGGGCATGCGCCTGGATTCAGTGCTCTCCGCCTTCCCGCCGGCACGGCATGAGGAGTTGAAGGGGATGGAGCCCAAGCAGCTTGCGGCCGAGCTCATCGGCGACGTGTCGCTGGCGTGGGCGTCGAAGCGCCTGGCGGCGGCGCCTTCGGGCGAGAACGCCTTCGTGGTGGAAGAAGAGGTGGTGCGCGTGCTCGCGCGCAGTCTCTACGCCACGCAGACCGCCGGCAAGCTGGCCAACAAGCTGGCGCAGTTCGTGAAGGAGTATGGGTTTCCCGAGTCCACCAGCCAGAAGGTGCAGGACGAGCTGCGCTGGGTGGCGCTGCCGCCGGAGGAAAAACACCGGGCGCTGATGAGCAAGGTGCACTATAACGCGGTGGAGTTCCGGCGGCTGATCGAGCACATCCGCGAGCTGCTCACCAAGGGCCGGGCGCCGGAAGTGGCGGAGCTAGCGCAACACTACTTCGAGTTCTTCAACGGCCCGGTGGAAGAGGTCACGCTGGAAGAGCTGAGCCGGGCGCCGCAACTGGTGCAGACGATCTCCGGCGTCAAGGCTGGATTGGCGCGCCATCTTACCGAGGTGCTGCTGGAGCAGCTGCAGCGCGAGGAGTTCACCGGTTTCAAGCATTTCCAGCTACTGAACGCCCTGGCCGCCGTTACCAGCGCCGCCGGTCTGTATGAAGACTTCGAGATCGCGCAGATCGTGGGCGCGTCGATCGAGCAGCTGATCGCGCGCGATCCGGAGCAGCATAAAGACTGCTGCCGCAAGGCGCTGGTCCGGCTGCTGCCCGCTTCAGCCTTGCAGCGCCTGATCGAGCTTCACCTGCAGTCGAAAGACGACCCGGCGGCCAGCCGAAACACCGCCACGATGTTGAGACGAGCGGGCACCGCGGCCATCGAGCTGCTGTTCAAGCGGCTGGAGGACGAAACCGTCGCGGCGAATCGCCTGGCCATGCTGCGGCTGCTGGGCAGGACGGGCAGCGCCGGCATCGAAATCGCCCGCCAGCGGCTGGCCGATTCGCGCTGGTACGTGGTGCGCAATGCCTGCCTGGTCATCTCGGAGCTGAAAGACCCGGAGCTGCTGCAGCAGCTCACGCCGCTGCTGCAGCACGCCGACGACCGCGTGCAGCAGGCGGTCTTCACCGCCATCGTGAAAGGACGCGCGCCGGGGCGCGGGCGCATTCTCGCGGCGACGTTGCGCTTCCTGCGCGGCAACAGCGTGGAGCAGGCGCTGGATGAGGTGCTGTTCCTCAAGGACCCGGCCACGATTCCCGACCTGGAAGCGTTTGTTACGGAGCACGCCGCCGGCCGCGGCACGCTGCAGCGGAAAGCCGTGCAGGCGATTGCCGCGATGCCTGCCGCGGCCGGCAGCGAAGCCCTGGCTCGGCTGGTCGCAACGCCCAAGCTGGACAAGGCCACTCGCCGGGAAGCGCTCACCGCGATCGGGCGCGCGCCTTCACCGCCGGCGGACACGGTGATTTCCGCGTTTCTTGCCACCGCATCTCCAGACGACGAGATCGCGGCCGAGTGCCGCCAGCGGTCGCAGCGCGCTGCAACCTAAGCCGGCCGGCGCGATCGCGCGGGCAGCCCGGCTGAAAGCCGCTTCCAGCCACGATTCCGGCCATCAAGCCGCGAACGACTGCGTGACGCCGCGGGACCGCGCCAAGGCGCTCGACCGCGGCCTGGCCAAGCCGGCGCGCTCGCGCGCGGCGGCCGCGCCGGCGGCTACACCGCCCTTATGGCGAGGCGCGAAGCCAAAACTTGAAACTTGAAACCCGAAACTTGAAACCCGAAACTTGAAACTGGCTCTTCATGATTGCCGCCATCCGCAGACAAGTGCGTCCCATGCTCGACCTGGCGCTGCCGCTCGTGCTCGCCGAGGTCGGCTGGATGTGCATGGGCATTGTGGACACGATCATGGTCGGCCGGCTGCCGAACAGCGCCGTTGCCATCGGCGCCGTGAGCCTGGGCGGCGCGCTCTACTACACTACCGCAATCTTCGGCAGCGGGCTGCTCCTCGGTCTGGACACGCTGGTGGCGCACGCCTTCGGACGCGACGATCTGGATGACGCCAACCGATCGCTGATCGCCAGCCTATGGCTGGCGCTGGCGCTGACGCCAGCGCTCATGACCGTCATCTGGATGTGGACGCCGGTGATGCGGCGCTTTGGCGTCGCGCCCGACGTGGTCCGCGAGATGGGACCATTTCTGAATGCGCTCAACTGGGGCACTTTGCCGTTGCTGGTGTACTTCGCCGCGCGTCGCTATTTGCAGGCGGTGAACATCGTGAAACCGGTGACCTTCGCCCTGATCTCGGCCAACATAGTCAACCTGGTGGCGAACTGGGTGTTGATCTACGGGCACTGGGGCGCGAAGGCCTATGGCGTGCCGGGCTCGGGCTGGTCCACGCTCATGGCGCGCCTGTGGATGGCTGGCGTGCTAGCCGTCACGCTGCTGGTGGCGAACCGCGGCAACCGCTTGCGACTGTCGAGCGTTTCGCCGCGCCCGGACGCGGCGCGCATGCGCCGGCTGATGGCGCTTGGGGGGCCGGCGGCGACGCAGATCCTGCTGGAAGCGGGCGTCTTTTCGGCCGCAACGGCGTTGGCAGGGAAACTTGGGCCGATGGCCCTGGCCGGCCACCAGATCGCGTTGAACTGCGCCTCGTTCACCTTCATGGTACCGCTCGGCATCAGCTCGGCGGCGGCGGTGCGCGTGGGGCAGAACCTGGGTCGCGGCGATCCCCGCACCGCGCGCGAAGCGGGATGGACGGCGATCGCCCTCGGCGCCGGATTCATGGGGGCCATGGCGCTGTTGTTTGTGTCCGCGCCGCGGCTGATCGCGCGCGTCTTCTCACCCGATCCGGCGGTGGTGCGCACCGGCGCCGCACTGCTGCTCATCGCCGCCGTCTTCCAGCTCTTCGACGGCATGCAGGTGGTGGCGACGGGAACGCTGCGCGGCCTGGGCGACACGCGCACGCCCATGCTGGCGAACCTGGCAGCTTACTGGGTGATCGGACTGCCGCTGGGCTGGGTGCTGACCTTCAAGATGGGTTGGGGCGCGGCCGGATTGTGGACCGGGCTGTGCATTGGGCTGATTCTGGTGGGATCAGTGCTCGTCCTGGCGTGGGAAACCAAGATCAAAGCGGAGTCTGCAGTCAGCGCCGCACGATCAGCGGTTTGAAGCGAGTCGGATTTGGTGAATTGGTGAAATAACCGACAAACCGGAGTTGGTGATTTGGCGAATTGGTGACTGCACCAAACCACGGAATCACCAAATCCCGCTAGACTCCCGAGGGCTCGTCGGGCACAGCCTTCTGCCGGCTGATGGCCTTGGCGGCGCGCGACAAGTAGGTCTCGATCAGCGAGGCGGCGTCGTCGGACGCTATCTCCAGGTGCATGTGACCGCCCTGCGTCTGTTCTGCGGGGAGGACGCGTTTACGGCACTTGAAGCAAGTAAGGACGCGTTCCATAACCTTGTACCTCACTCCAATGAACGCAACGTTAACCGCAGGGTCGCGGACAGGCGAGATGTCAGCAGTAACCGCGAGTTGCGCGGAGGTAACGTGGAGGAAGCGGCCTGGATTCAGGGGATTAGCATTCAGCATTCAACAGTCAGCCTTCAGCCCCTGAAGGCACTCGGCATCCAGCACTCAGCCCCTGAACAGCATCGCTGGTCCGCACGGCCCTGGGAAGCTCGAAGGCGATACGAGCTTTAGAGGTCGCTACGGGCCTTCGCGGGCTGAATGCCAAGTGCTAATTGCGGAGTGCTGATTCCTGGGGCGGGCGGTGGGATTTGAACCCACGACAGCCGGAGCCACAGTCCGGTGTTCTACCCCTGAACTACGCCCGCCATATTGCCGGAATCGGTTGCTGAAGAGCGGCGCTGAGGATGAACGCCAGGCGCCGCCGGCTATCCGGTTGGAGGAGCGGACACGCGAGCGTATCCGCGACATTGATTATAGCAACGGCGTTTGGGTGTGTCGCGCGCAGGGGCTTGGCTTGGCGTGGCCTGTGCTTCCCACGTTAGCGCCGCAAAGCACGCGGCGCGAACGTGGGGCACCGCGGCGTATATTGTTCGCCGCTGACGTGGGTCCGTCTCCATGAAAAAAATTCCTCTCGCACTCTTACTCATGCTGGCGCCGAACGCGCTGGCGGTCATTCCTGAGGCGCGGCCCGGTGATTACATCGTCCGCAACTTCCAATTCAAAGACGGCCAGGCGTTGCCCGAAGTCCGCATGCACTACATCACGCTGGGCTCGCCGGCGCGCGACCAGAACGGGCGCGTGACCAATGCCGTGCTCATCCTGCACGGCACGGGCGGGTCGTCGAAGCAGTTCCTGGAGGAGCGCTTCGCGGGCGTGCTGTTCAATCCCGGGCAATTGCTCGACGTCACCAAGTACTACGTCATCATCCCTGACAACGTGGGCCACGGCAAAAGCTCGCGTCCCAGTGACGGCCTGCGCATGCACTTCCCGCACTACGACTACGACGACATGGTCGCGCTCCAGCATGCGCTGCTCGATGGGATCGGCGTGAATCACCTGCGGCTGATCTTCGGCACGTCCATGGGCTGCATGCACGCGTGGGTGTGGGGCGAAACCTATCCGGAGATGATGGACGCGCTCATGCCCATGGCGTGCGCGCCCACACAGATTGCCGGGCGCAACCGCATGTGGCGCAAGGCGGCAATGGACGGCATTCGGCGCGATCCGGCATGGGAGAACGGCGAGTACAAATCGCAGCCGGCTTCGCTGATCACGTCGGAGAACTTTCTGCAACTGATGGGCAGCAACGCGCTGGAACGCCAGAAGCAGGGCCCGACGCGCGACCAGGCCGACCTGTACATGGAAACGCAGCTCAACAAGGTGCTGCCCGAGCTCGATGCCAACGACTTCCTCTACTTCGTCGACGCCTCGCGCAACTATAACCCGGAGCCGGACCTGGAAAAAATCACCGCGCCGGTCATGTTCGTCAATTCGGCCGACGATGCTATCAATCCGCCGGAGCTGGGCATCGCCGAGCGGTTGATTCAGCGAGTGAAGCGCGGCCGGTTCATCCTGCTTCCGTACACGGCCGAGACGCACGGCCACGGTTCGCACACCTGGGCGGCGCTCTGGCAGCAGTATCTGGAAGAGCTGCTGAAGGAGAGTGGCGGGCTTGCGCCGGGGACGGGAAGGGCCGTGACGAACGCGGAGGGGCTGGTGAACACGGGACCGGTGATGCCGCCGCCACTGCCGCCTGGAACCGCGAATCCCGTCGCTTACACCATCGGCCCGGGAATCACCCCTCCGCAGAAGATATCCGGAAGCCAGCCCGAGTACACCGAGTCTGCGCGCAAGAGGAAGATCACCGGGACCGTGCGGCTGGCGATCATCGTCGGGACGGATGGCACGGTGCGCGTTGTGCAGGTCATCAACTCACTCGAGCCGTCGCTGGACCAGAGCGCTGTCGAGACCATCCGTACCTGGCGCTTCCGGCCGGGCGCCAGGGACGGACAACCCGTTCCCGTGCGCGTCCAGGTAGAGGTCAGCTTCAGCCTGAAATGATGCGGTCATCCTGACTGAACGCGGGCGTTCCAGCGACTCGCCCCCTTTGAGCCTTCGCTCAGGGCTGGCGCCGCTCAGGATGACCTTCCAATCGCTCTGCGATCTTTGCGGTGAACCGATGTATCAGTCCAGGTCACCGAGCGAACACGCGCCCGGGCCGCGCGGGTCGCCGCAGCTTCCGCAGGCGCCGTTCGGGGCCGCGCTTTCGCTCCTGGCCGGGCCGCCGGCGACGGCGAACACCGAGAGCTGTTGCTCCAGCTTTTTCCCGTGACAATGCGGGCACGCCGGCTTCTGCGAACCAATGACCAGCGCCTCGAAGCGGCGGTCACACTCCTTGCAGATGTATTCGAAGATGGGCATGACAGATTCCGTTTGGTGATTTGGTGATTCGGTGATTTACGATTTAAATCGTAAGTGATTACGTCGTAAATCGTAAATTCTTGCCCTTCACTCCCACAGACTTCAAGCCTCACCGTTTGCTGGTCGGCGGCCACGCGCAGACACTTGCGGGCCGCTTCCTGCCGCGGCGCGATGCGCTGCCGCCTGCAGACGAGCGGCTGTTCAGCGTGGAAGCAGGCGTCGAGGTGATGTGCCGCTGCCACTGGCAGGCGGACCGCCGCGCGGCGCTGACGGTGATCGTCGTGCATGGGCTGGAAGGCTCGTCGGAATCGCAGTACGTCATCGGCACGGCGAACAAGGCGTGGGCGGCCGGCATGAACGTGGTGCGCATGAACATGCGCAACTGCGGCGGCACGGAAATGCTCGGGCCCACGCTCTACCACAGCGGCATGTCGGGCGATGTGGGCGCGGTGATGCGCGCGCTCATCACCGATGACAAGCTCGCACACGTGGCGCTCGCCGGATTTTCCATGGGCGGCAACCTGGCGCTGAAACTGGCAGGCGAACTGGGGCGCGATCGCGCAACGCCGCCTGAGCTGCGCGCCGTGGCGGCTGTTTCACCCGCCGCTGACCTGGGTGCTTCGGCCGACGCCCTGAGCCTGCCCTCGAACCGCATTTACGAATGGCACTTCGTGCGCAAC
Organism: Terriglobales bacterium; assembly: GCA_035651995.1. Lineage (NCBI taxonomy): Bacteria > Pseudomonadati > Acidobacteriota > Terriglobia > Terriglobales > Terriglobales bacterium. The sequence continues at coordinate 65,096 of DASRER010000004.1, forward strand.
CTGAAGCGCAGCGTGCGGCGCAAGGCGCTCGCGTTTCCGGGGCGCTACGATGTGTCGCGCCTCGCCGGTCTGCGCAGCGTGCGCGATTTCGACGAGCACGTGACCGCGCCGTACTCCGGCTTCGCCAACGCCGATGACTACTACTTCCGGGCGGCGGCGGCACGCGTGATCGAGCACATCGCGGTGCCCACGCTGATCATTCATGCCGCCGACGATCCGTTCATTCGCCTGCTGCCGCCTACCCGCGCGGCCATTGCCGCCAATCCCCACGTCGTGCTCGAGGAAACCGCGCACGGCGGCCACTGCGGCTTTGTCGGCGAAGCCGACCGTAACGGCTACGACGGCCGCTGGGCCGAGCGCGAGATTGTGCGGTTCTTCGCAACCCCAAATCCTTGACCGCAGAGGACGCGGAGGGCGCGGACGGACCATTTTCTTCTTCACGACATAAGGACACAGGAAGACACGAAAGGACGCAATGGCTGGTTTTCCCCTTATGCGCCTTTCTGTCCTTTGTGGTGAAGATTTTGCCTTTCTTTGCGGTTAGACTTTCGTTGTGCGCCAGCCGAAAAAACTCGCCGACGAAGACGTTCTCTACGACTACGCCGTGAAGGCGCTGGGGCGGCGCATGCGTTCGGTCGCGGAATTGAAGCGGCTGCTGCGGCAGCGTGCCGCGCCCGGCAGCGAAGCGGTGATCGAGCGCGTGGTCGCGCGCCTGAAGGAATACAAGTACCTGAACGATTCCGCGTACGCCGCCGCCTACTCCAGTTATCGCAAAGAGAACGAGAAGTTCGGGCCGCGGCGCGTCATCTCTGACCTGAAGGCGCGAGGCGTGCACGGCGATGTGGTGCGGAAGGCCGTGGCGGATGCCTTTGCCGGCACCGACGAGGAGCAGCACGCGCGCGAGTTTCTGCGCCGCAAGCGCATTGCCAGGCCCGCCGATGACCGCGGGGCCGCCCGCATTTTCCGCACCCTGATGCGCGCGGGCTTCAGCACCCGGGCGGCGCTGCGCGTGCTGAACAAGTGGAACGTCGACAGCGAGGTCCTATCGGCGCTCGAGTCGGAGGGGGAGTAAATTCCCCCGTTCACGCCGCAAAGAGCGCGGCGCGATCGCGGGGTACTCTCGCCGAATAAGTTTGCCCGCCTGCCCTCGCAAGCATTACAACTGAAGCCCTCATGCGATCTCTTCGCTGCGTCCTGGTCTGTTTCCTGATCGCTTCGTTTTCGGTTGTGTGCAGGGCTCAAGCGGCTGCTCCCGAGAAAAAACACAACGACCCGCTGCAACAGTTCGCTGCGGACTTCTGGGCGTGGCGCGCGCGCACGCAGCCGTTCAACTTCGACGACATTCCCCGCATCGAGCGCCCCGGCGGACATCGCGACTGGTCGGCGGCGGCCGTGGAGCGCCAGCACCAGGAACTTGCCGCGTTCGAGGCGCGCTGGACGGCGCTGGCGCCCAAACCGGGCGCGGCGATTCACGACCAGGTGGACTGGCGGCTGATGGGCTCGGCGCTGGCGCGCGTCCGCTGGGAGCTGGACGTGCTGCGCCGCTGGCAGCGCGATCCGGTGTTCTACGTGGAACAAACGCTGTCTGCGCTGCAAGATGCGCTTACCGCGCCGCCGCCTTTTGACGAGGCGCGCAGCCGGGAAGTGCTGCAGCGCGTCGAAGATATTCCCGGGATATTGAAGGATGCGCGTGCCAACCTGGGCGCCAGCCGTGGCGCTAACAGGAATGGCCCGCCGCGTCCGTTCGCCGAGGTGGCCATCGCGGCCCTTGCCGACGTGCGCCCGCGGATGGAGCGCGTTGCCGGCAGCCTCGAGCCAGTGACCAAACTCAAACCGGGCGAGCTGCGGGCCGCGCTCACACGTGCCACCGGTGCGCTGGAGCAGTACCGCGATTGGCTGAAGCTGCAACTGCCGTCACTGCCGGCTGAGTCCGCCATCGGACGCGAAGAGTACGTCTTCTTTCTGCGCAAGGTCGCGCTGAACCCGTACACGCCGGAAGAGCTGCTGGCCATGGCGCGGCAGGAGTGGGAGCGCGCGGTGGCGTTCGAGGCGTATGAGCGCCAGCGCAACGCCGGCGTCCCGCCGCTGAAGATGTCGGCTTCGATCGAGGAGCAGATCGAGCGCACGCGCAAGCAGGAAGCGGCGGTGCGCGAGTTCCTCAGCAAGCGCGGCGTGCTCACCGTGCCTGAGTGGCTGCGGCACTACACGGCGCGTGCGATTCCCGACTACCTCGCGGCGCTGGAGGACTACGGCGAGGCCGACGACTTCACCGGGCCGTCGCGCCTGAACGAGGACTGCGTGCGCTGGGAGCACCCGCCGGCGGCGCAGATGGGCTACTTCTGGGCGGCGACGGTGCGCGATCCGCGGCCGATCATCGTGCACGAAGGCGTGCCGGGCCACTACTTCCAGCTCGCGCTCGGCTGGCGGCATCCCGATCCGATCCGGCGGCACTACTACGATTCGGGCGCGAACGAGGGCCTCGGATTCTACGCGGAAGAGATGATGCTGCAAGCCGGCTTGTTCGACGATTCACCGCACACGCGCGAGATCATCTACAACTTCATGCGCCTGCGCGCGCTGCGCGTGGAGGTGGACGTGAAGCTGGCGCTCGGGCAATTCTCCATCGAGCAGGCGGCTGAGTATCTGCAGCGGACTGTCCCGATGGACTCGGAGACGGCGCACGCTGAGGCACGCTCCTTCGCCACCACACCCGGGCAGGCGATCACCTACCAGATCGGCAAGATTCAGATCCAGAAATTCCTCGCTGACGCGCGCATCCAGCAGGGCGAGAAGTTCAACCTGCGCGCCTTCCACGACGCGCTGTGGCTGAACGGCAACGTGCCGATTGCGCTGCAACGGTGGGAGATGACGGGAGCGGCCGATGAGATTGAAAAACTAGATCACTGAGTCCAATTGCGGAATTGCCGAACTGCCGAACTGCGGGACTGCGGGACTGCGGAACTGCGGAACTGCGAAACTGAAATTCGGCAATTAGGCAGTTCCGCAGTTCGGCAATCACTCTGGCCGGATTGCTACAATGAACAGTTTCCATGCCTCCTTCCGGCTCACAGGTACGGCAGAAGTTCATTGACTTCTTCGTCGCGCGCGGGCACCGGCACGTGCATTCGTCGTCGCTCGTGCCCGCCAACGATCCCACGCTGCTGTTCAGCAACGCGGGGATGAACCAGTTCAAAGACGTCTTCCTCGGCATCGAGAAGCGCGAGTACAAGCGCGCCACCACCAGCCAGAAGTGCGTGCGCGCCGGCGGCAAGCACAACGACCTGGAAAACGTGGGCTTCACCAAGCGCCACCACACGTTCTTCGAGATGCTCGGCAATTTCAGCTTCGGCGACTACTTCAAGCGCGAGGCGATCGCCTTCGCCTGGGAGCTGGTCACGTCGAAGCAGTGGTGGGGCATTCCCAAAGAGAAGCTCTACGCCACCGTCTTCAAGGGCGAGGAAGGCGTGCCACGCGACGACGACGCTTACCACTTCTGGCGCGAGCAGGGCGTGCCGGCCGAGCGCGTTTTCGAGCTGGGAATGAAAGAGAACTTCTGGGCCATGGGCGACACCGGCCCCTGCGGTCCGTGCTCGGAGATCCACTACGACATGGGCCCGGCGGCGTCCGACGAAGGCCACACCGACTGCAAGTTCCCCTGCGATTGCGGGCGCTACGTCGAGATCTGGAACCTGGTCTTCATGCAGTTCGACCGCGACTCGGCCGGCGCGCTGAATCCGCTGCCCAAGCCGTGCGTGGACACCGGCGCAGGACTGGAGCGCGTGACCGCCGTGCTCCAGGGCGTAATTTCCAACTATGACACCGACTTGTTCCAGCCGCTCATCAGGCGCGCGGCCGAGCTGACGGGCGTGGATGTGAAGAAGGAGCTCGAGGCGGAGCAGCACGCGCGCTCGGCGGCATCGTTGCGCGTGATTGCGGATCACGCGCGCGCCACGACATTTTTGATAGCGGATGGCGTGCTGCCCTCGAACGAAGGCCGCGGCTACGTGCTGCGCAAGATCATGCGCAGGGCCATCCGCCATGGGCGCCTGCTGGGGCAGGAGAAGCCGTTCCTGTTTCAGATGGCGCACGCGGTGCGCGATCTGATGGGCAGCGCCTATCCGGAGCTGATCGAAGCGGCGGAGCAGGTGGCGAAGGTCGTGTACGAGGAAGAGCGCCGCTTTGCGCACACGCTCGACATCGGGCTGAAGCGGCTGGACGAAGACCTGGCGCCGCTGGTTGCGGCCAAGCGCGCGAATCCGGCAGCGCGCGCAATGTACTCGGGCGAGAAGGCGTTCAAGCTCTACGACACCTTTGGCCTGCCGTTCGACTTCATGACCGATGCCGCGCACGATGCCGGCATTTCCTTCGACACGGAAGGCTTCGAGCGCGCCATGGCCGCACAGCGCGAACGGGCGCGGGCGTCATGGAAGGGCGGGGCGAAGCAGGCAGCCGCGCCGGAGTACCGGGAGCTGCGTCCGACGGTCTTCGAGGGTTACAAGCAGACCGAGTCCACCGACTGTGAAGTGCTGTTCATCATGAAGGACGCGGGCGAGGGCGCCCGCGCCACGCAAGCCGTGCGCGAGCTGCGAGCCGGCGAGCGCGGCGAGGTCGTGCTCGACCACACGCCGTTCTACGCCGAGGCCGGCGGCCAGGTGGGCGACGTGGGCTGGCTGCAACAGCCGAGCCCACGCGCGCTGGTGGCTGACGTGACCGGCTGCTACTACCCGGTGGCGGGCGTGCGCGCGCACCGCGTGGTCGCGAAGCAGCCGATCGTCGTCGGCGACAAGGTGGACGCGGTCGTGAACCTGCATGTTCGCGAGCAGACCATGCGCCACCACACCGGAACCCATCTGCTTCACGCAGCTCTAAGAGAAGTTTTGGGCAAGCACGTGAAGCAGGCCGGGTCGCTGGTCGATCCCGCGCACCTGCGCTTCGACTTCTCGCACTTCTCGGCGGTTGACGACGAAGAGTTGCAGGACATCGAGGACCTGGTGAACAGGGAAGTGCTGCGCAACACGCGCGTCGAGGTGATCGAAGACGTGCCGATTGACGTGGCCGTGAACGAGTACAAGGCGATGGCGCTGTTCGGCGAAAAGTACGGCGAGCGCGTGCGCGTCATTAAGATCGGCGACTTCTCGACGGAACTTTGCGGCGGCACGCATACGCTCGCCACCGGCGAAATCGGCCTTGTGAAGGTCCTGCACGAGGGCTCGGTGTCGGCGGGGGTGCGGCGCGTGGAGGCGGTGGCGGGGGAGGCTTCGCTGCGGCACTTCCGGCGCGATCATCAGCTGGAGCACGTTGTTGCGGGCTTTGTGAAGTCGGCGGATGCCCAGGTCTCGCCTGCCGACGCCCTGCAGGCGGAACTGGAGAAGCGCGAGGCCGAACTCCGGCGCCTGCACAAAGAGCTGGAGCAGGCGCGCATGAAGTCGGCTGCGTCGGCGGCCGCGAACATAAGCGACAAAGTGCGCGAGGTGAAGGGAGTGAAGGTGCTCACGCATCGCGCCGACAATCTGGAGCGCCCGCAACTGCGCACCCTGGTGGACAATTTGCGCAACAAGCTGGGCTCGGGCGTGGTGGTCATCGGCTCCAGCAGCGACGGCAAGGTGGCGCTCATTGTCGGCGTGACCAAGGACCTGACCGACCGCGTCCCGGCGGGGAAAGTTGTGGGCGCGGTGGCGCAGAAGGTCGGCGGCAAAGGCGGCGGGCGCCCCGACCTGGCCGAGGCCGGCGGAAGCGAGTCCGGGGCGCTGGATTCGGCGCTCGATTCGGCGTACGGAGTTGTGGAGCAGTTGCTGGGCTAGCGCAAGGCGCTTCGCGCCGCAATTCTCGGTTTGGGCAGAACGAGAAAATTCGTTGTCAGTTCGCTCGCTAACCTACGCTTCGCACCCGCGCGCGGCCCGTACAGGCACCGCAGGCCAAGCAGCATCCAATTCGATTGTGGCTGGAAAACGATTCAGTTCGCCGTGGAGATCGAACAAAGCAAGGCAGAACGGGTCATTCAGGCCATTCGTAGGCGTGCCCCGATTGCTGTTGTGTCGAGCTATAGGGACGGTTTCGGCTCGACCTGGCTAAAGCTGTAGCGAAAACCTGGTTCCCTCGCACGCGCCGTTAGTCCGCTCCTCGCTTCGCGAGTGACTCCCTCGGCGCGGCTCGGGATGCCAATTCGTTAGCCGTATTCACCGGGCTAAAGTCCGGTGCTTCCGCCGAAAACATCAACTCACGACGCTCTCACTGGCGCCGGCGCCGCTGCCGCAAACTTCTCCGACCAGCGGACCCTTCCCGTGAGCTGCATCACGACGAACAGCGTGATGATCGAGCCGATGGTCACCGCCAGCGCGGTGTATCCTTTGAGGAAGAAGGCGTAGGAGAACAGCACCAGGTACACGAACTGGGCGACGCCGGCTTCGACCAGCGCGAAGCGCAGCCCCACCACCAGCCGCAGGTACGTCACCACCAGGAAAATCGAGACCGCCGAGCAGATGGCAAAGGCGGCGTGGATGGAGATGTGGTCCACCGTGTACGCCAGCAGCAGGTGGAAGGCGAAGAATGCCGTGGCGAGGAAGAAATAGTTCATCGGATGCAGCTCGATGCCGCGCATGGTGGTGATGATCAGCATCAGAAAAAAGAAGAACAGCAGGGATACCGGCGCGAAGAAGCTGATGCGGCCCGCCAGCGGCCCGGGCTGGAGCTTCTCCGGCATGGCCACGCCGATCTGCACGCCGGAGACAAGATTGGTGTAGTCCCAATTGAGCCGCCAGCCGCCGGCAGTTTCCGTCTTGCTGGTGGGCGAGAGCGCGCTCGGCGGGAAGTCGATATCGTGGAAGTTGGTACCGACCTCGAGGTGGAAGTCCTTGACCTGCGCCACGTCGCCGCCGAAGTCGTAGGTCCAGGTGTCGAGCCCGTGCGAGCGATACGCGAAGTGCAGGGTGAGCGTTTCGCCTTCGGGGACCACGATGCTGCCGGTCACCGTGTCGCCGCCGATGCTGGTGGGGACGGGCACGCCGTTCACCGACATTTCCATCGCGTCGTAGAGCACCTTCGCGGCGGGCAGCTTGACGGCGATGCGCAGCGCGCCCTCGCGCTTGGGCGGCGCGGGGAAGGTGTAGTCACCGGCAAAGTTGACCGTGTAGGTGCTGTACCAGAGCAGGCCTTTCTGGCGGTGCTCCAGGTCAACGGCAGCGCGGAGCCGGCTGGAGGAGAGCGTGAGCGGCAGGTCGCGCTCGTACTGCTCCTCGCGCGTGGTCAGCTGGTTGTCCTTGCGTACCTCGATGGTGCGCGTGGCGGTGGTGGCCCACTCCATCTTCGGCGGCGTGGCCTTCTGCGGCGCGCCCCAACTCGACATGACCTTTCCCTTCAGCTCCGAATCGGCGCTGTAGGTGCGCTGGAAGATGGTGCCGCCCAAGATCCACCAGGCGACGGAAGTACAGGCGAAGATAAAGATCAGGGCGAAGATGCGGCGGGCCATAGGCAGCGCTCCTTTGTTCGCGGAGACTATGGCGCAGGGTACATGTATTTGTCAAGTACTTTATATTATAAAGTATCAGCGGCAGGCTGGCCGCGTCGGCGCAGGCGATGAGCAGGACGAGGGCAAACAGCCCACATCATCATCAGCAGGAGTCGCGCCCGCCGCGTACCAGGTCTTCATGCAGCGGCAGGGTGATGGCGTGGACTTTGTGGTTCGAATCGGCGTACTGCTGCCCAAGCCGCGGCGAGATGGCCAGCAGGTCGGCGCGGCCCTGTTAGACGCCGGTCCCGAGTACGGGTTCGCTTTGCGTTCGGTTTGCCGGCGGGGGTATGCTTGCGCCCTCAGCGGAGGCCTTTATGGACCGCGTCCAGTTCATCCAGCACAACGGCAAGTACGTGCTGCTGATCGACTACTCCGGGGTCACCGACGAAGCCGAGATGCTGAAGATCGTTGCGCGCCGCCGCGAACTGGTGAGCGCGCAGCGTCCCGCCAGCGTGCTCACGCTCACCGACATCACCGGGGCACGCTACTCCAAGCAGGTTCTGGCGAAGGTGAAGGAGGCCGCGGTGCTCGACCGACCATTCGTTCGCCGGGCCGCGCTGGTCGGCGTGGACGAAGGCAACCGGCAGGTGCTGGAAGCGGTGTCCACCTTCGCGGTGCGCACCTGGAGGCAGTTCGATACGCGCCAGCAGGCCCTCGATTGGCTCGTCGAGGAGTCCAAGAGCGCCGACAAAGCCAAGCCCACGAATGGTAAGGCTGACGTGAGGGCCAGCTAGGTCATTGCCGAATTGCCGAACTGCGGAATTGCCGAATTTCTGCGCGTCCGCGAGGGTTAGATTCAATGCGGCAGTTCGGCGCTTCCGCAATCCGGCAGTTGGTATTGTCCTTCCGGGTTTCCTCCCCTGATTCGGGGTTTGTTGCCGGCCGATATCGGGGATATAATTTCAGCCACTCTGGACGAAGTTCTCCGTCAGGCTTTGGGGGCAGTGTCGGCCCGCGTGCCTGCCACTTGCGCGCGGGAAGGCAAGCATGGCAGAGCCCTGCCTGCGGGCCCCGAAGGTTGATCATGCCGAAGTTCCCCAAAGTCGCCCTGATGGTTGCACTCCCGACCCTCCTTTCCGTGATTCCACGCGCCCGGGCGCAGGCGATCATGTCGGTGGAGGAGAACGGACGCAAGGTCTACGTCAACGACCTGGCGGCCGTTCCCACTCGGCCGGCCACATCGGCCCGCGCTTCGCGCAAGTACACGCTCATGTACTGGAGCCAGACCGAGCAGCGCTGGAAGCCGGTTCCGCTTGCTTCGCGCACAACCATGCGCGCGGCGCGAACAGCGGCTGCCGAGGTTTCGCAGTATCTGGGCATGAGCGGCGTGCCGGTACGGACGCCATCGGCGGACGCCAAGGCGACCAATGCCAACAACGGCGCTGTGACTCCAGCGCCGGAGATGGTGGCGGCTTCCACGCCAGCGCCGATCGTCAGCACGGCGACGGTGAAGCCGGCAAGCGCACCGGCGCTGACCGCCTCGGCGCCGAAGCGCACGGTCAGTGCGGCCGACCTGGACGCCGCGATCGAAGCGGCGGCGGCGCGGCACCATGTTGATCCCAACCTGGTGCGCGCGGTGATCAAGGTGGAATCCAACTTCAACCCCAGGGCGGTGTCGCGCAAGGGCGCGCTCGGCCTGATGCAGCTGATGCCGGCAACGGCGCGCGAGCTGAACGTGGCCAATCCCTTCGATCCGGAGCAGAACCTGGACGGAGGCGTGCGCCACCTGCGCGCGCTGCTGGAAAACTTTGGCGGCGACGTGCCCAAATCGCTGGCGGCGTACAACGCCGGCGCGGGCGCGGTGGCCCGCAACAAGGGTGTGCCGCCGTATCGCGAGACGCGCGATTACGTGAAGCGCATCACGCAGCTTTACGGCGAAGGCGCTCCGCTGGGGAACTTCTCCAGCGGCGCCATCCATGTGAGCCGCGGGCCGGACGGGGTTTTGAGCATCAGTAACACGGACTGATGAGGGACCCACACCGAATACGAGGCTTGCTCAGGCGGGCCGCCAGTGCGGGTGTGTGCGCCGCGCTGCTGCTGGCCGGCTTCACGCCGGCCGGCGCGGTAAGCGTGGCGCGCAAGAAGCAGATCGCGCGCACGCAGTTCGAGCAGGCCGAGCGCATGCGCGAGGCGCTGAACGGACGTCCCATCAAGGAGCGCACGCAGGCGCAATATCAGAAGGTCATCGATGCCTATCGGCGCGTCTACTACGTTGCGCCGACGTCGAATCGCGCCGATGCGAGCGTCCTGGCCGTGGCCGAACTTCTGGCCGAGCAAGGACGCCACTTCGATGACGACAAGCTGCTGAAGTCTGCCATCGGGCAGTACGAGTTCCTGCGGCGCGAATATCCCGGCAGCAAGCACCGTGTCAGCGCCCTGTTTGCCGAGGCCGAGGTCTACCAGAACGACCTCGGCGACAACGCCAAGGCGAGGAGCACGTACGAAGAGTTCCTCAAGCGCTATCCGGGAAGCGCGCTGGCGGGCGACGCGCGCCAGGCCATCGCGCACATGGACGCCGACGCGAAGAAGGCGGCGGCGAAGAAGCCGGCGAAGGCCGCGGACGCGAAGGAAGCCCGCGCCTCGGCGAAGAAGCCGGCGGAAACAAGAGAAGCCCGCGCCGAGCCGGCGCCGGAGAAGCCGGCCGAGAAAACGAAGCCTGAGACGCAAGCGAAGACCGCGAGCGCCGCCAATGCCGAAGAAAGGGCCGCCGGCAAGCTGCCGCTGGTGACCGGCATCCGGCACTGGTCCACGCCCGACTACACGCGCGTCGCGATTGACCTGGAGCAGGAACTGAAGTACGACGCCGGTCGCGTCCCGGGACCCGACCGCATCTTCTTTGACCTGCACGGCAGCAAGCTCGCGCCCGGGTTGAAGGGCAAAGTCTTCGACATCGAAGACGGGTTCCTGCACAAGGTCCGCGTGGCGCAGTACCAGCCGAGCGAAACACGAATCGTGCTGGAAGTGGACGATGTGGCCGAGTACTCGGCCTTCCTGCTGCCGAATCCCTATCGGCTGATCGTTGACGTGCACGGCAAGAAGGAGACGGCTGCCAAGAAGGGCGCGCCCGCGCCGGCGCCCGCTCAGCCGCAGAGCGCGCAACCCACGACGGCGCGAGCCAACGACCAGCCTGAGAAGACGAACGGTGCTGCAGCGTCGGAACCCGTCGTGAAGGTGACTGAGAAGAAGACGGAGCCCGCGCCGCGTCCAGCGAAGGCCACCGAGACTGCACGCGTGGTTCGACCGACTGAAACCAAACCGGCAGAGACGAAGGCAGCGTCGGAAACAAGGCCTGCCTCGTCAAAGCCGGGCAAAGTGGTGGAAACCGCGATCGCGAAGGAGCCGCCGGCCAAGGAATCCGTCGCCCGGGAAGTGGAAGAACGCGCAGCCGAAGCCGCGGACGACACGCCCGCCGCCGTGACCACCGCCGGCATGACGCCGATCCAAAAGAAGATGGCGCTGGCGCGCGAAGCCGACTTCAAGCGCGACAACGCGCGGCGCAAGAAAGCGGCGCTGGCGACGCACGAAGCACGTCCCACGGCGGGTGGCGACCGCTCGCTGATTCGCGCGCTCGGGCTCAAGATCGGCCGCATTGTGGTTGACGCCGGCCATGGCGGCCACGACACCGGCACGATCGGCCCGCAGGGTCTGGAAGAAAAAGACCTGGTGCTCGACGTCGCGCTGCGCCTCGGCCATCTGCTGGAAAGAGCCATGGGCGCCGACGTGGTTTACACGCGCGACGACGACACCTTCATTCCACTCGAGACGCGGACCGCCATCGCCAACCGCGAGCAGGCCGACCTGTTCATCTCGGTGCACGCCAACAGCAGCCAGGACGACTCGGCGCGCGGCGTAGAGACCTATTACCTGAACTTCAGCTCTTCCCCCGAGGCGCTGGAGGTGGCGGCGCGCGAAAACGCCGTTTCGGAAAAGTCCATCCACGAGCTGCAGGACCTGGTGAAGAAGATCGCGATGAAGGAGAAGATCGAAGAATCGCGCGAGTTTGCCGCCGAGGTTCAGAAGTCGCTGGCCGGCGGACTCAGCATGCGCGGCTCCAGCATGCGCGATCGCGGCGTGAAGAAGGCGCCGTTCATCGTCCTGATCGGCGCGAACATGCCCAGCATTCTGGCCGAGATCAGCTTCCTGTCGAACCCCGGCGATGAGCGCCGCCTGCTCACAGCTGAGTACCGCCAGAAGATCGCCGAGTCGCTTTATCGCGGCATCGCCCGGTACGTCGGCGGCCTGAGCGGCGTGAAAGTGGCGTCGCGGGATACGCGCGCGACCGGGCAGTAGCGCCCAGGACGCTTGGCGAAGGACGCAGGGGACGCTGAGGGCGCAGAGGTCCTTTCATCGGGGGCCGCGGCCGCCCAAATATCCGTCTGGCCCGTATTTGTCTTGAAAAAGAGTCGTTCTCGGCCGACCTCTGCTTCCTCCGCTTCCTCAGCCTTGAAAGACCCCGCCCTGCATGGAATCTTTCCCGGCCCGCCTGTAGTCTAATAGGCAGTCCCGATGGCCTGTTTCTCCCGGATGATTTTCGGCGTTCTGCTGGCGCTTTTTGGCGCCGCGGCGACCCTTTCCGCGCAGAATCCCGCGCCAAACTCAGTGCAGCTGGTGGGACCGGAAGCGGCCCGGTCGAAGCCTAAGGGGAAGTCGTCGTCGCTGCTGCCGGTTGACTTCGCCGGCTGGCAGAAGTCCGCCGACGCGCACGCCAGCAAAGATCCGCTCGAGGCCGACGCCGTGGATCCCGCCGCGCTGCGCGAGTACGGCTTCACCGATTTTGAGCGGGCCACCTACACCCGCGATGGCAGCAAGATTGAAGTTCGCGCGGCGCGCTTTGCCGACGCCGGCGGCGCCTACGGCGCGTTCACGCTCTACAAGAGCCCGGAAATGGTGATCGAAAGGATCGGCGACCAGGGCGCGTCGGCCACGGACCGCGTGCTCTTCTACCGCGGCAACATCCTGGTGGACGCGCACCTGGAGCACGTCACCGCCATGTCGGCCGCCGACCTGCGCACGCTCGCCACCGAACTTCCCGAAGCCGTCGGTACTCAGCGTAATCTGCCTGCCCTGCCGACCTACTTGCCGCAGCAGGGCTATGTGAAAAACTCGGCCAAGTACGTGGTCGGGCCGGCGGCGCTCGCGCACGTCGAATCGCCGCTGCCGGCCAGTGCGGTGGATTTCGGACGCGGCGCGGAACTCACGCTGGGCGAGTACACGACTTCGAGCGGCACGGCGGACCTGGTGCTCATCTCGTATCCCACACCGCAGATCGCCGGCGACCGCTTGCGCGCGCTCGAAGCCATGATCGCCGAATCGCAGAAGTCGCCGGCCGCGCCGATGCAGGCGGTGCGCCGCTCCGGTCCGATCGTCGCTTACGTCAGCGGCGCTATCTCGGCGGCGGAGGCGAAGTCGCTGCTCGCGGCGGTGAACTACGACGCGAACGTCACCTGGAACGAGCCCACGTTTCTCAGCAAGCGCGACAACATCGGCAATCTCGTCGTCGCGGCGCTGGTGCTGTGCGGCATCATCATGCTGCTGGCGCTGGCGGCGGGCGTCGCCTTCGGCGGGCTGCGCATCCTGATGAAGCGCCTCTATCCAGACCGCGTTTTTGACCGCTCGCGCGACGTGGAGATCATTCGATTGAAACTGGGCGAATGAGCCCGGAAACTTCACCTAAGATGCTGTCCAAGAGTGGGTTAGCAGCGCTCAAGGCCTAAACTGGCAGACTTTTCCAAGCCCTGTAAGGGAAAACGCGTACCAACGTAACATGTTGAAAACACATGGGTTTATCGCGGAAAAATTTCTTGACACCCTATCTGCCGCGCTCATAAGATTCGGCCATAGATTTTGACGGATTTACCTCCGTTAGAACTATTCTCCCAAAGGAAGCGGCCGCCTGATTGCCGGGCGGCCGTTTCGTTTTTCAGGAAAATCAGAACCGCTGTGGCTGCTGAAATCCGGGGAGCGGCAGGAAGGCCTCTGATCGGCGCGGCGGGCGCGCGCAAGCCGGCGCCGCCGCGCCGTTTCCAACCGAAGGCAATCAGCTCACGAAAAAACGCTTCTGTAGCGCGCCCCGCGAGCGAACCGTGGAGACACGGACCGCGGAGGAAAACGGACCGTTTTCCTTCGTGTCTCCGCGCTCCGCGGTGAATGACGCCTATTTCCCGACAATCTGGCTCTTCAGCGGCGCGATGGCGTTGATGACATCGGTCTGCTCCGCCGGCGGCACCTTGAACTTGTTCAGCGTGTCGGTGAGGTGCTTTACGCTGATGGTCCAGTCTTCCTCGGTGATGCCGAGGCCGGTGTGCGCCGTGGTCATGTCGCGTCCCGTGTAGATGCACGGGCCGCCAGTGGCCGAACACAGGAAATCGACGATGTGCTGGCGGGTGCGCTTTTTCGAGTCGGTGCTCAGTCCGACGAAGAACCGTCCCTCCTTCGGATCGGAAGCGAGCCGGCCGATGAAGTCGTCGGTCACGGCGGCGATAGCGTCGTAGCCGCCGAGCCGCTGATAAAGCGACTTCTTTGCCTTTTCGGCCTGCGGGACAGCAGCCGACGCGGGCAGCGAGACGAGCCCAGCCACCAGCGTCAGGCACAGCAATAGCGAAATCTTTCTCATAACGTCTCCTGTCAGGTTTTCGGAAATGGGAACCAGGTCCGCTGGGAGTGGTACGGGGCGGGAGGATAAATCGGATTGTGGGCAGGCGCACGCTTTTTGCGAGCTGCGGACTGCCTGCGGATGAGAACAGCGCAGCGGCGCGCGACTTGCGCGCAACGGCCGCGCCGATCAGAGGCATTCCGGGAACTTGGGTGAGCAGGGACCTGCGGCGGTTTCCAAAAGAAACTGGAGCCGACGATCGGACTTGAACCGATGACCTGTCGATTACGAATCGACTGCTCTACCAACTGAGCTACGTCGGCCCTGTGCAGGGAAGCGGGCGGCGAGAAACTGCGTGGCTGCTGATGATTCTAACTGCGATGCTGCCGAGCGTAAAGGGTGCCCTTGAGCGGTTTTCCCGTGCGTGGAAGCGATTTCGTGTCGCTCACTTCGCGAGCCTCCATCTTCCATCCGGCCTGATCCACCCTACGCTGGGCCACTAAATAAGCAGCCGCCGGCTTCACCAGCTGTCGCGAACTGCGCCCGACTTGCTGGCGGTCGCAGCGCTGATTGCTGAGGTGCGCCCCTCTTGCCTCGAAGTCTCTGCGGCGAAAGTTTCGGCGTCGCCATCCACAAGAATGACGCGAATTTCACAGTGATAGCACCTATCCTGTTACCAATTCAGCAACTTTCCTCTTGCGTCAACATGGGTGTCTCCCGATAATGAGCCCAACGTGCGGCAAAACTTGCGCGCCTGGGCACCGTGAACCGATACGATCGATCCGACGTCCTGCGGATTCTGCGCATCACGGCGCAGCAACTGGTGGGATGGGAAAAAGCCGGCCTGATCGCCCCCTGCGAAACCTATTCCTTTTTTGATCTGCTGCAATTAAAGAAAGTCCGCGACCTGCGCGCCAAGCGGGTGCGTCCGGCGGTGATTCGCGCCTCGCTCCAGGCGATGCAGAAGCAGGTCGCCGGCATGGAGAACCCGCTCATCGAGGCGGGAACGTTCTCCACCGGCTCGCGCGTGGCCTTCCGCCACTCCGGTACGGCGGTGGAACCCCTCGCCGGGCAGTTCGTGATGGACTTCGGCAGTGAAGAGCGCGTGGTTTCCGCGAAAGTGCGGCACATGCGCTCGGCCGAAACCGTGGGCGAGCTCTTTGCCCGCGGCATTGCCCTGGAGGAAGACCCGGCCGGACAACAGGAAGCCATCGCCAGCTACAAGCGCGTGCTCGAAATGGATCCGCAGCACGCCGCGGCGCACATCAACCTGGGCACGCTCTACTACAACCGCCAGGACTACAACCTGGCGGAGCGCCACTATCGCGCCGCCGTCGAAGTTGATCCGCGCTACGCCCTGGGCTACTTCGATCTGGGCAATGTGCTCGACGAAACCGGCCGCGTGGAAGAGGCCATCAAGTCCTATCGAGCGGCGCTGGCCCTGGCGCCTACCTATGCCGACGCGCACTACAACCTTGCGCTCGCCTACGAAAAGAGCAGGGAACCGCGCAAGGCGCTCACCCACTGGCGCGCGTACGTTCGGCTTGACACCTCCGGCCCCTGGGCCACCCACGCCCGCAACCAGATCCAGAAGATCCTGGCGGCCGAGGGCCTGAAGGTCGTCTTTCGCAAGAAGTAGTTCCCCGGTCCTCGGCTCTCAGGAATAAATTAAAAACGCAGTTTCACGCCCGTGTACACCACGTTGATATGCCGCGGCAGCGAGCGCGCGTCGAATTGGCGCATGTAGTAGGTGTCGAGCGTGAAGTGACGATTCACGCCGAACTGGTTGCCGGCGTAGAACCGGCTGCGGTTCCACAGGTGGAAGCGCGTGTCGTAGAAGAACTCACCGGCGAGGTAGGGCGTTAGCTTGTGGCCGTCGAGCGAGAACTCGCGCTCCACGCGCGGCATGTTGCGGAAGCGTTCGGAAAGCGCGCCATTCAGCCATCGCCACTCGATCCGGTTGCGATCGCTCAGGCCCCACTTGCGTCCGATGGGCAGGTGCGGGATTGCGTCCAGCGTCCAGCGTTTCTCCAGAGTGTGATGCCCCTGCGCGGGCCGTTGCGAATCGAGCCGGTAGAAGCCGGCCAGGTTCAGATATCGGCTGGGCGCGTACCCACCGCCCGCGTTGATGTAGCGCTGGAAGAGGTGGGACAGATTGTCGTCGGCGCGATAGCCGGCGGCGCCCATCAGACTCCAATGGTGCGGGAGCGCCCAGGTAACCTGCACCTCCGGCCAGAGCTGAGTGTCGTCGTGCTTCTGCGCGGCCGCGGGCAGACACAGCGCGAGCGTGGCCGCGAACAGGACGAAGCGAATGGAAGATTTTGGCAAGCCGGCATTCTAACAATTCATGCCCGCGTCCCGCATGGTGGTCTGGCGCGAATGCTAAAATTGCGGTTCGCGAGTTGGCGCCGGGCCATCCGGCAACGAGGCGCGTATGACGGAAGCAACCTTGCAGAAGCCACAATCGCCGGCGCCGCTGGTGGCGCTCACTGACGATGAAGTCCTGTTCCGCGACAACATCCGCCAGTTTGCCGAGGAGAGCATTCGCCCGCACGTCCGCGAAATGGACGAAAAGGGCGTCTTCCATCCCGACCTGATCCGCCAGTTTTTCCAGCTCGGCATTATGGGCATCGAGATCCCCGAGCAGTACGGCGGCGGTGCGGGCACATTCTTCGAGGCCGTGCTGGCGGTGGAAGAGATCTCGCGCGTGGACGCCTCCGCCGGCGTCATCGTTGACGTGCAGAACACGCTCGTGAACAACGCGCTGCTGCGCTGGGGCAGCGAAGATCAGAAGAAGCGTTACCTGCCGCGCATGGCGACCGAACTGGTGGGCGCCTACGCGCTCAGCGAAGCGGGCTCCGGCTCCGACGCATTTGCGCTGCAGACGCGCGCGGAACTCAAGGGGGGCGACTACGTCCTGAACGGCCGCAAGCTGTGGATCACCAACGCCAAAGAAGCGGGCCTGTTCGTCCTGCTAGCCACGGTTGATCCGGCAGCGGGATACAAGGGCATCACCGCCTTTCTGGTGGAAAAGGAATTTTCCGGCTTCAGCGTGGGCAAGAAGGAAGACAAGCTCGGCATTCGCGCCTCATCCACCTGCGAACTGATTCTGGAAGACTGCCGCGTGCCGAAAGCCAATGTGCTCGGCGAAGTGGGCAAGGGATACAAGATCGCCATCGAAACCCTGAACGAGGGACGCATCGGCATTGGTGCGCAGATGTGCGGCCTGGCGCGCGGCGCCTGGGAGCACGCGGCGCGCTATGCGCAAGAGCGCAAGCAGTTCGGCAAGCCGATTGCCGAGTTCCAGGGCGTGCAGTTCCAGCTGGCGCAAGCCGCGACCGAGCTCGAAGCCGCGCGCATGATGGTTTACAACGCGGCGCGCATGAAGGATGCCGGAATGAACTTCGTCAAAGAAGCGGCCATGACCAAGCTGTTCGCCTCGCAAGTGGCCGAGCGCGTTACTTCGCTGGCGGTGGAAATCTACGGCGGCTATGGATTCACCAAGGATTATCCAGTGGAAAAATATTGGCGCGATTCCAAGATCGGGAAAATCTACGAAGGCACCTCGAACATGCAGCTGGCTACCATCGCCAAACTGGTGTTGGGACGTTAGGCCCGTAAGCAGACCTCCGGCGCACAGCAATTCATCCAGCAAGATACGGTTTGCGCGTGGCGCAACACGGCCAACCCATTCGGGAGTAGACGCATCTCATCGCACGTTTTGCTAGGGGGAGTGGTGTGGAAGGCCGTGCTCGTGGGGTCCACCGGCCCGGAGACCCAGCATCCGAATCCGGAATTTACAAAGTCGTGCATGCCAGCCACCGGGAGCCTCACACGGTAACGGCAATTGAGGGCGAGATCTTCCCGGCCTGCCGCCATTGCAAGGGGAACGTACGTTTTGTGCTGATAGCCGACGCGCCACACGTCACTCACGACTGGGACCTGGCAGGCCCGCTGCTGTTTCCGCGCACCAAGTCAGCGGCGGAGAGCGCCTAACACCCGCCATGTTTCGGCCCTTGGGTCAGTCTTTTCCGTAGTTGGGCCCTGGTAACAGCCTTATATGCAAAGGTTTGCACAGCAAACCAGGGGTCATGGCCCGATGTCGTTGTGAGTTGTGACACCTTTTTCATTTTGTGTTTGACCCGGAACAATGAGCGAAGTTAAGGTGCGTTTGGGGGCGCCTGGGGGCTGGTCAGCTTAAGCCATCGGGTCATCGTTCCAGGGCCGAACGCAGGCAAGCGCTCGACGGCGGACGGACATCGAAGTCACTCGAGGAGCATATGGGCCGTAAGCGCATTGGCGACGTCCTGCGGGAGCGCAAGAGGATCAGCGCAGAGGCGTTGGACGAAGCACTGCAAGAGCAGGCGAAGACCGCCACGCTGCTGGGCGAGCTGCTGCTGGCGCGCGGACTGGTCGCCAAAGAAGACGTAATTTCCGCTCTCGAAGAAGTGGGCCGCTTCCGCTACGTTGACGCCCGCTTCGCCACGGTTGAAAAGGCGGTCCTGGAATTGATTCCGCGTTCGGCCGCGGAGAAGTACACCATCCTGCCGGTCACCAAGGAAGGCAAGCGGATCGTGGCCATCATGGCCGAGCCGCAGAACCTGCGCGTGCTCGACGAACTGCGCTTCCTGATCGGCATGGAGGTTTCGCCGCGACTGGGCTTCGCCAGCGAGATCAAGGAAGCCATCGAGCGCTGCTACGGCGAGCTGGAAGGCCCGCCCCAGGAGCCGGTCAATCTGCCGTTCATCGACCAGGTGGACGTCAGCGACCTTCAGTTCTTCACCACCAGCTCGAGCGAGCGCAGCAAGGCTGCGATGGAAGAGTTCGAAGCCGAGCTGCGCAACGAAAAAACGCCGGCGGTGCGCCTGGTGTCCGCCATCCTGTTTTCCGCTTCCGCCAAGAAGGCCAGTGACATTCACATCGAGCCGCAGGCCATGGGCACGGTGGTCCGCATCCGCGTTGACGGCGTGCTGCGCGAGCTGACGCACGTTCCGGCCGAAATGACCACGTCGCTGATTTCCCGCATCAAGATTCTCTGCGACATGGACATCGCCGAGCGCCGCCAGCCGCAGGACGGCCGCTTCCTGGTGCAGATCGGCAACAGCCAGCTCGACATGCGCGTCTCCACGCTGCCGACGCACTATGGCGAAAAGGTCGCGATCCGGCTGCTCGATCCGGAAAAGAGCCGCGTCGGCTTCCAGCAACTCGGCCTCAACCAGGACATGGCCGACACGCTGATCTCGCTGCTGAAGGCGCCCCAGGGAATGGTGCTGGTCACCGGGCCGACGGGATCGGGCAAGTCCACCACGCTGTACTCGGCGCTGAACCTGCTGCACTCGCCCAGCGTCAACATCATCACGGTGGAAGATCCCATCGAGTACAAGATTGAAGACATCAACCAGGTTCAGATCAACACCAAGGCCGGGTTGACCTTTGCCAGCACCCTGCGTTCGATGTTGCGCCAGGACCCGAACATCATCATGGTGGGCGAAATCCGCGACCAGGAGACGGCGGAAATCGCGCTCCAGGCCGCACAGACCGGCCACCTGGTGCTTTCCACGCTGCACACCAACGACGCCGTTTCGGCCGTCACCCGCCTGCTCGACCTGAATGTCCCCGGCTTCCTGGTGGGCGCGTCTGTTACAGGCATCATCGCGCAGCGCCTTGTGCGCAAGCTCTGCAAGTGCCGCGACGAAGCGCCCATGAACGATGAGTACGCTTCGCGCCTGCTGGCCGCCGGCATCGTGGACTTCGAGAACAGGATGTACCTGCCCACCGGCTGCCCCGAGTGTGACAACTCCGGCTACAAGGGGCGCGTCGGCATCTACGAACTGCTGGTCTTCGACGAGCAGATACGCGCCGTGGTGCGTTCCAACTTCAAGGATGAAGAGGTCCGGAACCTGGCGCGCAGCGGCGGCATGAAGCTCATGCAGGAAGACGCGCTCGACAAGGTGAGCCACGGCATCACCACGCTGGAAGAGGTGATGCGCACGGTCCCGTTCGAGCAGGGCATCGTTTCGCGCTGCCGCAACTGCGGCAAGGCGCTGGCGCCGGCGTTCCTGTTCTGTCCGTATTGCGGCGCCGGTACGCGCCATGTGGGCGGCGGGATGCAGCGCCAGCAGCAACAGCCGCAGCGCCCCGCATCGTCGTTTGCCCAAGGAGGCTAGGCAGGAATGGCAGAGCAACAGAAATCCGGAATGGCAGCTGCCGCCGAGCGTCCGCTGCGGTCTTATGGACGCACCAGCACCCACCACGACCTCAGCATCATCTACGAGGGCCGGACCGAAGAAATTCCTACCCGCGTTCCCGACGTTGGCCCGCGCGGCATGTTCATCAACACCTCGCGCAGCTTTCCCGAGGGCGCGGTGCTGAAAGTGCAGTTCCGGCTTACCCGCAGCGGCTACCTGGTGAACGCCCGCGCCGAAGTGCGGTACTGCCTCCCCGACGTCGGTATCGGCGTTGAGTTCGTGGAAATCTCGGAAGAGGCGCAGCGCGCCATCGAGTACGAACTCGACGCGGCGCGGCGGCCGTGACCGGCACTCAGCACTCAGCACTCAGCATTCAACTCCTGAACATTGGTGGCGGTTCTTCAGGCATCGCCGGACTGTGCAGGGGCTGAGTGCGGAATGCTGAGTGCCGATTGCTGCCTCTTGCGCTAGGCTGTTTCCGCGGCAACCATGAGCGCGCCTACACCGAACCCTCCTGCCCCAATTCAGACGGCACACCTGTTTCCCAAACTGGAAGCGCTGCTGCTGGAGCTGCTCGAGTCGCTTTCTCCCGACGACTGGCTGCGCCCCACGCTCGCGCCCAAGTGGACGGTGAAGGACGTCGCTGCCCACCTGCTCGATACCGAACTGCGGCTGCTCTCCATGGCGCGGGACGGCTATCGGCGCGAGCAGCCCGCGATCGCCAGCAATGCCGACCTGGTGGCATTCGTGAATCGGCTGAATGCGGAAGGCGTGGCCGTTCTCGGACGCCTCAGCCCGGCGGTGCTGGTCAGCTTGCTGCGGGCGGCTTCGCCGCAGTTATGCGCGTACGTGGCCTCGCTCGATCCGTTTGCGCCGGCCGCCTTCGGGGTGAGCTGGGCCGGCGAGCAGCAGTCGGCGAACTGGTTCGACACGGCGCGCGAGTACACCGAGCGCTGGCATCACCAGCAGCAGATAAGGCTGGCCACGAACAAGCCCGGCGCCATGACGCGCGAGCTTTATTTCCCCGTGCTCGATTGCTTCATGCGCGCGCTGCCCTTCGCCTATCGCGACGTGCCCGTGCCGGCGGGAACACTGGTGCAGGTGAACGTTTCCGGCGACGCCGGCGGAACCTGGTATCTGCACCGCGCTCCAGACGCATGGAAACTGCTGGCATCCGCCGCCGGAACCAAGGCAGCGGAAGTGACTATTCCGCAGGAAATCGCGTGGCGGATCTTCACCAAGGGCATCGATCGCCAATCGGCCACGCAACAGATGCGCTTCGAAGGCGACGCCGCGCTCGGGCGGCCCCTGCTTCGCGCCATCGCCATCGTGGGCTAAGGTTTGTTGCGGCTTGTAAAACAACAGACCGAAAGGTAAGCTGCCGTCCCGGAGTTAACAACGGTTAACAAATTCAAACTGTAAGAAGGAGGCTCATGAAACCCCTCATTCGTGGCCTTTCGCTCGCTGCGCTGATTCTGGCGGTGTCGATCAGCGCCTTCCCCCAAAGCCAAATCACCACCGGCGTTATCCAGGGCACGGTTACTGACCCAACCGGCGCCATCGTCGTGGGTGCCAACGTACAGGTCACGAACCAGGACACCAAGTTTACGCGCTCCCAGCCCACCAACGCCGACGGACGGTTCGCGTTCCTGGCGCTGCCTCCCGGCCCGTACACCGCGACGGTATCGGCCGGCGGCTTCGCCACCATGGACCAGAAGGGGATCACGCTCACCGTGGGCCAGACCCTCTCGCTCAACCTGCAGATGAAGGTGGCGACGGGCAGCGAGCACATCGAGGTAACCGCAGCACCGGCGACGGTGGAGACGACCGCCAACGAGCAGAGCAGCACGCTCAACGGCCTCACCGTGGGCACCACGCCGATTCTGGGCCGCAAGTTTGAAGACCTGCTCACGCTCACGCCGGGCGTGGCGATTACGCAGGGTCCGGACGGCGACGAAATCAACTTCTCCGGACAGCGCGGAATCTTCAACAACATCAGCCTGGACGGCGGCGACTACAACAACGGCTTCTTCGGCGAGCAGGTGGGCGGGCAGCGCGCCGCCATCGACATCACGCTCGACGCGGTCGCCGAGTTTCAGGTGGTCGCGGCCGGCGCCAGCGCCGAGTTCGGCCGCACCGCCGGCGGCGTGGTGAACGTAGTCACCAAGTCGGGGACCAACAACGTGCACGGCAGCCTCTTCCACTATCAGCGGCTGGAGGCGCTTAGCTCAGACACGTCGGATGGCAAGCCGCTCAAGAACTTCAGCCGCGAGCAGTTCGGCGGCACCATCGGCGGGCCCATTGTGAAGGACAAAATGTTCGGCTTCGCCGCGATCGAGCAGATCTTCGAAAACCTGCGGCGCGACAACCTGAGCACGCCGCTGGGAACGTGTCCCGTGTCGGCGCCGACGATCACGGCCAACGAGGCGCTGATTGACAGCAACACCGAATGCCAGCGCATCGCGCTGCTCAACTTCTTCAAAGCCACCCGCAATCAGGACGAGGGCCAGCCGATCGACCACAAGATTCGCAACACGGCTGTGCTCGCCAAGTACGACTGGAACATGGGACAAAACAACAAGGTGAGCGCGTCGTACAACTTCGACCGTTCGCGCAACGAGAACCAGACCTTCGACGTTGCGACCTACGGCAACTCGGCCAACGGCATCGAAGGCACGCCGGCGCTCATCAACGGCTTCCACTTCAACCTGTTCACCACCGTCTCCAAGACGCAGGTCAACGAAGGGCACTTCAGCTACTCGCGCGAAAACCGCGGCCGCGCCGCGGTCGATTCGAATGTTCCGGCTGACACCGCGATGGGATTCGCCACCACGTTCCGTTTCGGAGCGCCGTTCTTCCTGGAGCCCTCGATTGATGAGCTGTTCTGGCGCACGCAGATCCGTGACAACTACTCCATCCTCGCCGGCAAGCACAACATCAAGTTCGGCGGCGAGTGGCTGCACAGCAACAACAGCCAGGTGTTCCGCGGTTTCTTCACCGGCCGCTACATCTTCGACAGCGTGACCGGCTTCCTGCGCTACGCGTCGCCGGCGGCGCCCGGCGGCTTCGGTCCGGCCACGTCGCGTTGCAGCAACGGCGCCGTCGTCACGGGTGCGGGCAATTGCCCCGCCGGATCCACCTTCACGGGTAGTCCGTTGCTCCTGTACTTGCAGGGCGGCGGCACCGGCCTGAGCGGCGCTCCTCCGCCCGGCTTCTCCGAAATCACGAACCAGAACTATGCGTTCTTTATCCAGGACAAGTTCCAGGTGCTGCCGAATCTGACGCTCAACTACGGTCTGCGCTGGGAAGGCCAGGTCTTCCCCGATCCGGTCATCGATCCGACGAAGACCGCCTACGGCGTGAATCTCACGAACCCACTGTTTCCGTCGAACGGCAAGATTCCCAATGATCTGGCGATGTGGCAGCCGCGCTTGGGCTTTGCCTGGGACGTGAGGAACAACCAGAAGTCTGTGCTGCGCGCCAGCTACGGCATCTACAACGCCAGCCAGAACATGCTGACGCAGGTCGGCGCCATCACCACCAACGGCGTGCAGAACCAGACCATCTTCGTCGGTAATGTGCCCGGGGGCTTCGTTGGCGCAACGGGTTTCAACACCGCCGGCCCGACATGGCCGAACGTTGTCCCGGTACCGGCCATTCCCGCGGGCCAGTTTCCGTTCCAGCCCGGCGTCACGGTGTTTGACCGCAACTACCGCAACCCGCGCGTCTACACCGCGAACGCCGGCTACGAACAACAGCTCGCACCAGGCTGGAGCGGCTACATTGACCTGACGTGGTCGCGCGGCGTGTACCTCACGCGCTTCGTGAATCCCAACACCGGGTCGACGGTCTCGCTGCCGGTAAACGGCGACACGGTGGTCTACTCGGGAAACAAGCCGTTCAACAACCTCGGCGACATCACCAACACGCAAAGCAGCGCGCAGTCGCTCTACCGCGGCATGACCATCGGCGTGCGCAAGCGCTTCAGCCGCGGCTTCCAGATGGAAGGGAACTACGTGCTCTCCGAGGACCTGGACGACGACTCCAACGAGCGCGATCCGTTCACCTTCCGCTACTTCAACCGCTTCGACTTCCGCAAGGACTACTCGTTCAGCGACCGCGACGAGCGGCACAAGTTCAACTTCTACACGTACGCGAACTTGCCCGCCGGCATCCAGGCCAGCATCCGCATGCAGGCGCACACCGCCCAGCCGATTACCGACAATGCGCTCGGAACCGGCGCCGGCGCGCCCTGCAGCGAAAACAACTCCAAGACGCGCGTGGTCGCCGGCGTGGATTGCGGCCGCAACCACCTGCGCAAGGACAACGGCTACTTCACCTTCGACTGGCGCGCCTCGCGTCCGTTCAAGTTCGGCGAGCACTATGAACTGATTCCGACCCTGGAGATGTTCAACACCTTCAACAACGACAACAACGTGAACCCGCTGGTGACGCCGGGGCTGTTCAACTTCGACGGCTTCCTGCGCCAGGGCGTGGGCGATCCGCGACAGCTGCAACTGGCCGTGCGCTTCACGTTCTAAGGCAGCCGTTCACGCGAAAAAACGAACGCCACAGCCGCAAGGCTGTGGCGTTTTCCTTTGACCTCAGTACCCTGGTACTCACCACTCGTTACTGGGTTCCCAAGTAGGCCCGGCAGGACTCGAACCTGCAACCGTCGGATTAGAAATCCGATGCTCTCTCCAGTTGAGCTACGGGCCCGTGCCTTCAATTGTAATCTCAGCGTGCAACGACTTCGGCGCACTCGCCTTGCCGATATAATTCTGCCTTTCGGATTCGCTCGGCGAGTCGGCTGTTCGGAGGGTTCCATGCGCCGCATTCTCAGTGGGTTGGTTGTGCTCTTCACCATCAGCGCGGCCGCCGGTCCAGCGGCACTCGCGCAGGACGGCATGCAAGAGGTGCTGAAGCGCCTCGACGCCCTCGAGAAAAAGGTGCGGGACCTGGAGCAACAGAACCAATCGCTCACGCGGGAGCTGTCGGCCGCGCGCGCGAGCGCGAACCTGGCTGCTCGCATGCCGCCGGGCGCGATTGCCACGCACATCAATGAATTTCGCGGTCAGCGCGATAGCGTCTCGATCGAAAGCATCTTTGACGCGCCGCACGAGTTCTGTGCCGGCACGCCATTCAACGACGATTGCACCGTGGTCGAGGTGCAGTTCACCGGCGACTGTGCCGGCGAGCAATTCCTTCAGGTCGGCGCCACGGCCGGCGCCGCTTAGGTTTTCTGGAATCCCGACGCGCTCAACTGCAGCAGCGCATTCTCCAGCAGCTTCAGAGCGATCGTCCAGCGGCGCTGCGCCTCCTCTTCGTCATCGCCATAGCCGGAAGCGTAAAGCGTCAGGCAGTAGCCGTCGCGCGAGGCGTCGGGATCGCTGTCGTCGTGGAAGAAGCAGCGGCGCAGGACGAATTCGGCCGCGGCCGAAATCTCCGGCGCCTTGCCCAGAAGCCTGCAGGCCGCCTGCCCCAATCGCTCGTGCTGCTCGAATGAATACCGCGGCGCGTCATCGGCGAAGACGAGATCGACATAGCTGGCAAACTTGCACGGCGAGCCGAACGCCTCTTCGTCGGGCCCGAGCTTGCGGGTCGTCCAGGTGTCGCACTTGGCTGTTTGCAGCATCGAGCCGGAGGAGTTTATCGAGCTCAGAAACTCACCGAGCGGGCGGTAGAGGCGGCCTTCCTTGATGTTCAGCAACAGCTCGGGCTGGGCGCGCAGGTCGAGATAGCGCAGGCTTCCGTCTTCCGAGCGCCAGGGGATCTCCAGCGCAGCGGCATCGGGCCCGATTTCGACGGAGAACTCGGCCTGCATGCCTGTCAGTGGTTTCTTCCGAACAGCCGGCAAGACATTCTAGAGGGCATCGCCTCCGTTGCGAACTCAGCAATTGGGCCGTTGGCGGCCCGGCCTGTTTTGCAGTTAGTAAATGGCACATAAGTGCCATTCATTCATCACATAGGAACGGCTGCTCTTCCCAGCCGAGTTCAGGGTTGTCCCCGCGTCGAGGGGATGTTTGTCCCCGAGCTCGCGAGCCCGCGCCGGCTTCGATGGTTGCGGCCGATAGACCAAAGCAGCACCGAACCGGGGTTTGGTGCGCGCCCACTTTCAGGAGGGGATAGATGAAAGCGTCGCTACGCACAGGAGTGCTTTGCCTGCTGCTACTGGCTCTTGCGGCTTCTGCCTTTGGGCAGGCAGTTACGGCCAGCTCGAGCATCACCGGGACCGTGGAAGATTCCACCGGCGCCGTCATTGTGGGCGCCGCCGTCACCGTGACCAGCGCCGCTACCGGAGTCACGCGCACCACCGTGACCGGCGACATCGGTACCTACCGCATTGACGCGGTGCCGCCGGGCGTTTACATGGTGAAAGTCACCAAGAGCGGCTTTGCTAGCGTCACGTTCGACAAGGTCGAACTCGTCGTCGGCCGCACGACCACGCAAAACGTCAAGCTGAACCCTGGCGCCGAATCGCAAGTCGTCGAAGTGCAGGCGGGCGCGCAGCTGCTCGACCAGGAAAAAACGTCCGTCGGGCTCGAGATTCGCCCCAGTGACGTCGAGAACCTGCCGCTGAACGGGCGCGACTTCGGCAACCTTGCCTACCTCGCCCCTGGCGTGAAAGCAGTCACGCCTTACGATCCCACCAAGCAGCGCTACGCGACGTTCGGCGTGAACGGGTCGAACGGCCGCAATATGAACGTCACTGTCAACGGCATCGATAACAAGGACAACACGGTCGGCGGGCTGGTCATGCAACTCCCGCTCGGCGCCGTGCAGGAGTTCAACATCAGCACGCAGCGCTTTTCCGCGGCGAATGGCCGCTCCGAGGGCGCGGCCGTGAACGTGATCACCAAGTCAGGAACGAATTCATGGCATGGCAACGCGTACGTCTATGACACCGAAACCGCGCTTCAGGCGATTGACGGTCTCACCGTCCGTGCCGCGACTGCGGCGGGCAAGGCCCCGGTGAAGGCCGACTTCAGCCGTCAGCAGTTTGGCGGCTCGGCCGGTGGCCCGATTCGCAAGAACAAGGACTTCATTTTCGGAGCGATCGAGCGCGACCGCGAGCACACGGCCAACCCTGTTGGCGCCAAGGCCCTGGCCGAGCTCACGGCATTGGCGGCGCAGCCGGCACTCTGCTCCACTTGCGTGAAGCCGGAGCCGGTTTCTTCCATTCCGACGCCTTACTTCGACTGGCGCTACAACGGACGCGTGGACCACGTGATCAATCAGGACCACCGCCTGTTCCTCAGCTACACCGGCCAGACGAACCTGGGGAACAACGACCAGGCCGGTATCGCCGACCTGACCGGCGGCAATTTCACCAAGAACGAGCTGATCGTCGCCAACATCTCGCTCAACTCGATTCTCTCGCCGCGCTTCGTAAACAACTTCACCTTCGGCTATCAGTATTGGGACAACCTGATTGACACGCCCTTGAAGGTGCCCACCATCAACTTCCCGGCAGAATCGTTCGGCACGAACACCAACGTTCCGCAGCAGTCGTATCAGAAGAAGTGGCAGCTCAAGGACGACATGTCGTACGTGATGGGCGCGCACGGCTTGAAGTGGGGCGTTGACTTCCTGTTGGAGCCCACGCTGGGCGGCTTCTTTGAGTTCACGCCGACCCTTTCGCCCACCTTCTACGACGACGCAACCAAGATCCTCTCCGACAAGGTGAACTATCCACAGGGGTTCTCGACGCCGGGCGCACTGTCGAACCTTTCCGCAACCTCGGGTGATCCTAAGTTCGACCTGCCGGGGGGCGCCAAGATGTTCGGCGTGTACTTCCAGGACGACTGGAAGCTGAGCTCGCGGCTTACGCTGAACCTGGGGCTCCGCTATGACCGTGATTTCAACCTTTACGGCACCAGCGGGGCGGACAAAAACCGTGTCTACCTGCAACTGAAGAAAATCGGAAATCCCTACGGCCGCGACATTCCGCACGACGATGCCCTGGACTTCAGCCCGCGCTTCGGCTTTGCCTGGGACGTGACCGGCGCCGCCAAACACGTGATCCGCGGCGGCTACGGTATCTACTTCGGGCAGACGTTCCTGAATGTGCCGCTGTTCATGCTTCAGGAAGCCAACCCCACTCTGTTCGCGACCGTGATGAACATTTCGGGCGCGGGTGCGCCAGTGAACGGCGTGTCGCCGGCCTGCAACCCGGCCTCGTGCACGGTGCCGGGGACGGGCAAGACGATGGCGACCTACCGTTTCGGTGTGGATCCGCTTCCCACAATCCCGCCGCCGCCGACTGACCTGGTGGCCGGCTCCTCGGGACGCTGGATCGATCCGGCGTACCGCAATCCCTACTCGCAGCAATGGAACCTGGGCTATGCGTGGCAGGTCAATCCGAACTCGGTGTTCGAGATTGAGGCTGTGCACGAGCTGGCAGTACACGAGTCCAAGGGCGAGAACATTAACGGCATCGTTTGCCCGCTGCCGTGCCAAACGACCTCGGCGATCAATCCTTCGAACGCCAAGCGCGCCCTGGCCGACGCTTTTGCGGCGGCCGGCATTACCAATCCTCCGGGCCGCCTGACGGTCGAGCGGTCGATAGGCCGCTCGCGTTACGACGGCTTGAACGTGACCTTCCGGCGCCGCATGTCGAACCACTTCAGCGTGAACAGCACCTATACGCTCTCACGCGCGGTGGGCTACCGCGGCAGTTCGGCAGCTTTCGGCAATGCCGCCACCATTCCTTCGCAGCCGTATCGTAAGGAGGACTTCGGAGTAGTTCCCAACGACGAGCTGCACCACTGGTCGCTCACCGGCGTGGTGGACCTGCCCTGGGGCTTCCAGATGGCGCCCATCATGCACGTCGCTTCCCCGCGTGCTTATAACGCAACCAGCGGCCTCGACGTGTACAACAGCACCACCTCGGGCATCACGGCGCCTTCGGCGATCGTGCTGACCAGCGATCCCGGCAACCTGCAGGCGCTCGGACTGGCCTGCCCGGCGCCGGTGGGAAATAGCGCGACCGCCGGCTGCACGGCGGCTCAGCTGCGCGCTTGCCTGGTGGCTGGAACTTGCAAGGAGACGCATTTCGACCAGGTGCGCGGCATCCCGTTCTTCCAGCTTGATACGCGCGTATCGAAGCTGATCAAGTTTGGGGAACGCTCCAACCTGCGCCTGATCTTCCAGGGGTTCAACCTGACCAACCGCGGAAACTATGGAGCGAACTTCAACACCAGCGTGCGGTCAACCGCGTTCGGCACACCGGCCGGGTACATGACCGGCAACGGCACGGTGCTGCCGAAGTCGTTCCGGGCTGAGTTTGGAGCTCAGTTCTCCTTCTGAAACCATGCCGGTGTAGCTTCAGGGGCGGCATGGAAGTTGAAAAGGGGCAAGGCCGTCGGCCTTGCCCCTGTTTTCTTGCGCCCGAAGCGCAGCTAACGCTGCCCGCCGAAGCCCGCCTGTTGCATTTCGTCGCGCGCGGCGTCGGCGGTGGAGCCGATGCCCTGCACGCGCAGCTTGAAGTCGTCGGGGTTCGACGCCGTTTCCAGCGCGGTTTCATACGTGATCAACTGCTGCTGGAACAGGTCGTAGAGCGACTGGTCGAAGGTCTGCATGCCGTACTGCGAAACGCCGGCAGAGATGGCTTCGCGAATTGCGCGCGTCTTCTCCGGCGTGATGATGCACTCGCGGATATAAGCAGTCGAAATCATGATCTCGACGGCGGGCACGCGGCCTACGCCGTCGGCGCGGCGCACCAGGCGCTGGCTGATGACCGCCCGGATGGTCGCCGCCAATTGAAGCCGGATCTGCTTCTGCTCCGGTGGCGGGAAGACGGAGATGATGCGGTTGATCGTCTCCACCGCGTCGAGCGTGTGCAGCGTGGAAAACACCAGGTGGCCGGTCTCGGCGGCGTGCAGCGCCGTGCCGATGGTTTCCAGGTCGCGCATTTCGCCGACCAGGATGACATCCGGGTCCTGGCGCAGGCTGGCGCGCAGCGCCGAGCCG
Organism: Terriglobales bacterium; assembly: GCA_035651995.1. Classification (NCBI taxonomy): domain Bacteria; kingdom Pseudomonadati; phylum Acidobacteriota; class Terriglobia; order Terriglobales; species Terriglobales bacterium. The sequence goes on from DASRER010000004.1 coordinate 95,355, forward strand.
AACGACGGCGTGTCCACTTCCACCTCGCGCTGGTTGACGAACCCCTTCTTGTCGCGGTGCAGGAACTCGATCGGGTCCTCGATGGTGATGATGTGCTCGGGCCGGGTGGAGTTGATGCGGTCGATCATCGCCGCCAGCGTGGTGGATTTGCCCGAGCCGGTAACGCCGGTCACCAGCACCAGCCCGCGCGCTTCTTCGCAGATCTGCTCCACGATCTTCGGCATGTAAAGCTCGTCGAGCGCGCGGATCTTGGTGGGGATGACGCGCAGCACCAGTCCGACGTTGCCGCGCTGCTGGAACACGTTCACGCGGAAGCGTCCCAGGCCGGCCACGCCGTACGCCATGTCGAGCTCGGCGTTCTCTTTGAACTTCTGCTTCTGCCGGTTGGACATCATGCTGAACGCCATGTTCAGCATGTCTTCCGCCGAGATGCGCGGCTGGTCGGTGAGCGGCACCAGTTCGCCGTCCACGCGAATGTGGGGATAGTTTCCGACTTTCAGGTGAAGGTCAGAGGCCTTACGCTCCATCGCGATACGGAGCAGGTCATCTATGTGCATGGCGCACCCGTGGCATACCTCGGCTCAACGGCGTGAGCCGCCGTTCAGGTGCGCTGAAAAGTATCACGGAGCGAGGGGGATAGCAATTGAGTAGAGGGCTGAAATCACCCCGGCTCACACCACGAACACATAGGACAAACGAAGGACACGCCTAAGACTCGCTGGCCCACAAGGAACTTGCCGGCCCGACTCCCACTTGACGGCGAAATGCCAAATGAGAACTGAGAACTGAGAGCTAAGAACTGAGAAAAAACATGATTCCGGTCGACTTGCGCCAACCGGGGTTCCTGCCGAAGGCCACGGCGCGACTTCCGTCCAACCCGCTAAGGTCAGGAGGAAACGTGGCCCTCAAACAGCTCGCAATGCCGGAGCGGCCTTGGTTGACTCCTGCCGCCTCTGCGCTCTTGGACGCTCCACCTCCCAATACGTAAGCGCCTGCGCGATCGTTTCACTGCGGCGGCGGTGTCGGTGCGGCCGGCGGTGGAGTCACAGCTCCCGGTGGCGGCGAAACCGCAGAGGGTGGCGGTGTAGTCGATGCCGGCGCGGTGTTCGTCGTCCCAGATGGCGACGTGGTGGCGCCGGTCGTCCCAGGAACGCTGGTTACGCCGGTGGCAGGCGTGATGCCGGTCGTGCCGCTGATCCCGCTTCCTCCGGTGATAACCGGCGGAGAAGTGATCACGGGCGTTGCTGGTGGAAGACTCGAGCACGGCGTTGCGGAGCTCGTCGAACCTGGCGGTGGCAGTGCGGTTGTGCTCGCTGTGGTTGGGCCCGGCAGCGATGTGCTTGGCATCGTCGCCGGTGTTGTGACCGTTGTCGTAGAAGAAGCGCTCGTCACCGACGGCAAAGGTGCGGTCGTGGTGGCCGGCGGAGGACAGAGCGCAGTCGAGCGCGCGGTGATGCCCGTCCGCGACGTATTGCTCGTCGGCGATGTGGCTCCCATCTGGCGGGTGGTGGACGGATTCGTGCTCGGCGTTGACGGCGTCGCCGCCAGCGCCGCCGGCGTGGTTGTGGCCGGCGCCGGCGTCGTCGTGCTGGTCTGGCCGGGAGCTGTCGGGCCTGTGGCGCCTGAAGGAACGCTTGTGCTGGTCTGCGCCACGGCCACGCTGCTCGCCAGCAGCGCGATGGCGATCAGAACTACGGCGGTTCGCATGGATTCTCCTTTGAGGATGAGGGCTTCTTAATCGGATGGGCCTGCCAGCCACGGCGTGGCCCCGCAGCACGATTTTTGCGTGTAGCATGGTGCATCCGAGGCAAGCGGCTCGCGCGAGTGGAACATTGCCGGCCAGCAAGACAGACAATCGTCCCCGCGTAGTGATCATAGGCGGCGGCTTCGGCGGACTCTACGCCGCGCGAACCCTGGCTCGCCATCCGGTCCAGATCACGCTGCTCGATCGCACCAACCACCACACATTCCAGCCGCTGCTCTATCAGGTCGCGACCGCGGTGCTCTCGCCCGGCGACATCGCCTCGCCCATCCGCAGCGTGCTGCGGCACCGGCACAACGTTGAGGTCATTCTTGACGAAGTAGCAGATTTCGATCTTGCGCGCCGCGTGGTGAAGACCAATGGTCTCGAGTTCGCTTACGACTACCTGATCGTTGCCGCCGGCGCCACACACTCCTACTTCGGGCACGACGACTGGGCCCCGTTCGCGCCCGGGCTGAAGTCGCTGGAAGACGCCATTGAGATCAGGCGCCGCGTGCTGCTGGCGTTTGAGCTGGCCGAACGCGCCGCAGCGCGCGGCCAGCCGCCCGGGCCCATCCGCTTCGTGATCATCGGCGCCGGGCCCACCGGCGTGGAGCTGGCAGGCGCGATCGCCGACATCACGCGCCACGCGCTGGCCGGCGAGTTCCGCGCCGTCGATCCCGCGCGCTCCCACGTGCTGCTGCTGGAGGGCGGGCCGCGCGTCCTGCCCGTCTATCCCGAAGACTTGTCGCGCAGCGCCCAGCAGCAACTGGAAAAGCTCGGCGTGGAGGTACGCGTGAATTCGCAGGTGACCGGCGTCGAGCCGGGACGCGTTTACGTGGGCGACACGGTGCTCGAGTCGGCCGTAACGCTGTGGGCCGCCGGCGTCGCCGCGTCACCATTGGGGAAAAAACTCGGCGCGCCCACCGACCGCGCTGGACGCGTGCTGGTCGAGCCCGACCTGAGCTTGCCCGGCCATCCCGAAGTGTTCGTGATCGGCGACCTGGCATCGGTCAAACAGGCTGACGGACGCCCGGTTCCGGGCGTCGCGCCCGCCGCCATCCAAATGGGCGAAGCCACCGCGAAAAATGTCTGGCGCGCGGTCAAGGGGCAGAAAACCGGGCCGTTTCGCTATCGCGACAAGGGAAGCCTGGCGACCATCGGCCGCGCCGCCGCCGTCGCCCAACTCGGACGCCTGCACATTGGCGGCGCCATCGCCTGGCTGCTCTGGCTGTTTGTCCACATCTTCTTTCTCATCGGTTTCCGCAATCGAATTCTGGTGATGTTCGAGTGGGCCTGGGCATACCTGATGCACACCAACCCCACGCGATTGATCACCGGACGTACCGATATGCCGTAGGGCAGGTTGTTGCCGGTTGCCAGCAGTCAATGGCCGGCTTTGCGCGTGCCGCTCGCGCAAGAACTGGAAGCTGGCAACGCGAAGCTCGAAACTGCCTTCCATCGCTTCGCAACCCGCCACTGGCCCGGCTCGACAGCGCGGAGGCGCGGAGAACTACAAGCCAGGTCATGCTGAGCGGAGGACCGCGCAGCGGGCCGGAGTCGAAGCATCCCTACTCGCACCACAGGTCGTGATAGGAGTAGGGATCCTTCGACCCGCCCCTCGCAAGCGCGGGACCGCCCAGTGTGACAGCAAAAAACGAGGGCGGGCCGCTAGGCTCGCCCTCTCTCTCTGTGACTCTGTGTCTCGGTGGTAGGTGTCAAACGCCCACCGGTTGCTTCACCGGCACGCGTGTGAACCAGCCGAAGCGGTCGGGCAGCGTGCCGTTCACCAGTCCGTAGAACTCACCCTGGATCCTCTTTGTGATGGGGCCGAGCGCGCCGTTGCCCACGCTGATCTTGTCCACCGAGCGGATCGGTGTGATCTCCGCCGCCGTGCCGCTGAAGAACACCTCGTCGGAGATGTAGAGCATCTCGCGCGGGATCATCTGCTCCACGACCGGAATGCCGAGGTCGCGCGCGATGCGGATCACCGTGTCGCGCGTGATGCCGGGCAGCACCGAGTTGCCCAGCGGCGCGGTGTAGATCGTGCCCTGGCGAACGATGAACAGGTTTTCGCCCGAGCCCTCGCTGACGAAGCCGTTCACGTCGAGCGCGATGCCCTCGACATATCCGTTCATGATGGCTTCCATCTTGATGAGCTGCGAGTTCATGTAATTCGCGCCGCTCTTGGCGATGGCCGGCAGCGTGTTGGGCGCAATGCGCGTCCAGGAGGAGACGCACACGTCCACGCCCTCGGTGGCGTCCGAGCCCAGGTACTTGCCCCACGCGTAGTTGGCGATGTAGACCTCGGTCGGCGAGTTGAACGGGTTCACGCCCGCCTGGCCGTAGCCGCGCAGAATGATCGGCCGGATGTACGACGGCCACACTCGGTTCACGCCGATCAGCTCGACCAGCGCCGCCACCAGTTCGTCGCGCGTGAAGTCCACGTCAATGCGGTAGATCTTGGCGGAGTCGAGCAGGCGCTGAATGTGCTCCTGCGCGCGGAAAATCGCCGGGCCGGCGGGCTGCGAGTAGCAGCGGATCCCTTCGAACACCGACGAGCCGTAGTTCACCACGTGCGACATCACGTGGATCTTTGCGTCGTCCCAGGGAATGAGCTTCCCGTTGTGCCAGATCTTTTCCGATTTCGTGATCGCCATGCCGGCTCCTTAAGCACTCCTGGTCGGTGGGCAAAACCGGGCCGCGTTCCGCAAATTCAGATGCCGGGTGCGACAGAGCGGAACCGAAAAATTATAACCGAGAGGGCAAGGGAACTCAGGATTGATCCGGCTGCGGCGATTGAATATGCAGGCGTAACGTGAATCCGTGCCGCGCCACCGGCTGACTCATCCCTGCTTAACTACGGTTGCCGGGCAGGTAGGGGCCCCTCGCTGCGCTCGGGACCTAAACACAAACACCGACGTGCTCAGTGCGAGGCGCTGGGCGTCGCGGTGTTGGAAGGACCGGGCAGTTCGTCGCCCTTGAAATACTTTCCCGAAGCCAGCCGCATCTCCTGCATCGCCAGCAGCGGTTTGGGATAACTGTTCTGCGCGTTCCAGAACTGGAAGCCGACGCCGCCATGCTCGCGCGCCGTTCGCACCTGCGTGATCACATAGTCCACGCTGTAGGTTTTGGTGCGCCATGCGAAGGCCTGCAGCCACGGGCGCAGCACCACATTGCTCCCCGAGGTGACCTTGCGGAAGCGGTCCATCGATTCGGAGATGAAGTGCTCGGGCGCGTCGCCGGGATTGGCGTAGCCCTCCATGTTGAAGAAGTGCGAGGGATAGATCATGGGCGCCATGATATCGCAGTGGCGCGCCAGTTCCGCCACGTCCTGGCCGGTCTGCGCCAGGTCTTCTTTTTCCTGCCATGCCATGATGCCGAAAACGTCGAGCGAGAGCGCTACGCCGGCCGCGTGCAGCGCCACGTAGCCGCGCTTCACGAAGTCGGTGATCACGTCGGCGCGGCGCCACGTGGGATGTTCGGTGAAAAAGGCGAAGACAGCGTCCTTCTGATCGCCTTCGGCAGGGAAGCGCACGTAGTCGAATTGCACTTCATCCGCGCCCGATGCCGCCACGTATTTCGCCAGCGCCAGGTTGTACTCCTGCACGGCGCGGTTGGAGCTGTCGGTCCAAACCAGCTTGCCGTTTTCCGTCCACGGCTGGCCGGATTTCTTGGAGCGCACCGCCAGCTCGGGATGTTCGGTCACCAGGCGCTCGTCGCGGAAGAGCGCGATGCGCGCAATCGCGCGCATGTTCTGCCGGTGCAGATAGCGGACGTACTTGGGCAGGTTCGGAATCGCGGCGTGCGTTTTTCCGGCCAGCGCGTGTTCGAAGGGAACGTTCAGAATGCCGTCCGCGTCCTTGATGTCGAACACCACGGCGTTGCCGCCGGCTTCGCGCCAGCGCCGCACGACGTCGAGGCCCAGGCGGCTGCCGGCCATCGTTCCCGTCAGGTAAATGGCGCGGACTTCGAAGTCCCGCGCCGCCGGGAGCGGCTTCTCGGCGATGGGCGCCGTTTCGTACCCGGGCACCACCACTTGCTGGCCCGGCCTCAGGAAAGTCGCGCGCTCGAGGTGGTTGGCCGAGCGCAGCGCCGCCTCCAGCTCGGCGCGCGTCATGTACTCGGTTTGCGGCCACAGCCGCCGCACCACGTCGGTGATTCGCTCGCCTGAGGCGGACGTGTAGACATATCCCGCTGGGGTCAGGGCCGGCTTTCCCGCCACAGCCGTCCCCGAGGCCGGGACATCAGCCTTCGCCTTGGCAGGCGTGCTCCAACCCGCCTCAGACGACGCAGAGGGCAGAAGCAGGGCGTTGGCGCCCCATACCAGCAGCGAGCAAATCGCGAGGGTTACGGCGGAGATTACGAGAGGACGAGACCCGGGTCGGCAAAGCATTCCCCCAACTCTTTCAGAGCGCCTGAATCGCGATACTAGCACGCCACGCCCGGGCCGGGGTCCCGCCGGCGCCGCCGGGCATCTAGTCCAGCAACTCTGTTGGCTTGGAACCCGGTTCGGGCCCGCGAGTTTTCCACAGCAGAAGTGAATTTCACTCGCGTTCGTGGTCGCATCGGCCCGCGCGTTGCATCTAATCAGTGTGTATGGATTGTGCTCGGCTGTGCGTGATTACAACTCCGGCAGCCGCTTGTCCATCACATGAGCAGTCTGTCCAGGTCTCTGCGTGAGCGTGGACGGGGGTCCCCGATCGGAAGGGGAGATATGAAAACCGGTCTGAATACCGCGCTCGATCCGAACCGCCGCAGTGGCGATGCCCAGGATTTCGAGACCGCGCTCCGCCGCCGCATCGTCGGCCAGGAACAGGCGATTGAGAAGGTGGTGGAGATCTACCAGATGTTTCTGGCGGGGCTGAACCCGCCGAACCGTCCCGTGGGCAACCTGCTGTTTCTCGGACCCACCGGTTCGGGCAAGACGCGCGTGGTCGAGTCAATCGCCGAGGCGCTGTTTTCCGACCCGCGCGCCTGCATCAAGATTGACTGCGCCGAGTTCCAGCACAGCCACGAGATCGCCAAGCTGATCGGCTCGCCGCCGGGCTACCTTGGCCACCGCGAGACGCACCCGCTGCTCACCCAGGAAGCGCTCAACCAGTGGCACACCGACCGGCTCAAGCTCTCGATCCTGCTGTTCGACGAAATCGAGAAAGCTTCCGACGCGCTCTGGCAGCTCCTGCTCGGCATTCTCGACAAGGCCACGCTCACGCTCGGCGACAACCGCCGCGTGGACCTGAGCCAGTGCCTGATCGTGATGACCTCGAACCTGGGCGCGGGCGAGATGAGCGAACTGGTGAACGGCGGACTCGGCTTCGCCAGCAAGCCCAGCGAAGTGGACAACTCGCTCGACGACAAAATCGCGCGCACGGCGCAGGAATCGGCGCGGCGCAAGTTCTCGCCCGAGTTCATGAACCGCATCGACAAGGTCGTGGTCTTCAAGACGCTCCGCCCCGAGCACCTGGAGCAGATCCTGGAGATCGAGCTTGGCATGGTGCAGCAGCGCATCCTGCAGGCCACCGGCAACAACCAGTTCGTCTTCAGCTGCACGTCGCGCGTGAAGCGCCACCTGCTCGACGAAGGCACCGACGCGCGCTACGGCGCGCGCCACCTGAAGCGCGCCATCGAGCGTCACATCGTGTTCCCGCTCGCCAACCTGGTCGCCACCGGCCAGGTCAAATTGGGCGACTTCGTGAAGATTGACATGAGCCCCGAGGGGCGCATGGTCTTCGTGAAGGAAGCCGAAGGGGCGCTGGTGCCGGTGCTGCTCGAGAAGTACGGCGCCGAGTTTGCCGTGTCGGCCGCCGGTGCCCGCGCCGGCAAGAGCGCCGGTCGCAGCCGCGAGTTCGGAGCGTCATCCTCGACGGTGGACCATAAGTAGCTTGTTTCGACAGACTGCCTGCCAGGCTGTAGCGGCGGGCGCGCTTGTTCGCCGGCTTTCTCTGGCCCCAACCGCCAGCTCCGGCATCTAAACTCCGTAGGGCTTCTGTTACGTTATTAGGCCGTTCGGCGTGCCTCGGCACGCGCAGGAGGACGCATGACTTCCAATCTGACCCGCCGTCTGATGGCGCTGGCGTTGGTCGCCGTGATGGCTGCGCCCCAGCTCTTGCTGGCCGCCACCAGCTCGGGGATCGCCTTTCCCCAGCCGCACTCGGCGATGTTCGTCTCCCGCGACCAGGAGATCCAGCTCGGCCAGCAGGCGGCGCAGGAGGCACGAAAGCAGTATCCCGTCCTTCCCGATAACGACCCGCTCACGCAGTACCTGCGCTACGTGGCGTCGCGGCTGGTGCCCAACGTGCCCGAACCGCGCTACCCGTACGAGTTCCACATGATCAACCAGAAGGACATCAACGCCTTCGCCCTGCCGGGAGGGCCGGTGTTCGTCAACGTGGGCGCTCTGCAGGCGGCCGACAACGAGGCCGAGTTCGCCGGCGTGGTGGCGCACGAGATGTCGCACGTGTACATGCGCCATGGCGCAGCCATGGCCAGCAAGGCGATGATGGCGCAACTCCCTCTCGGCGTGCTCGGCGCGGTGCTGGGCAGCGGAACGGGCGCGTCGCTGGCGCGCATCGCCGGCTCGCTGTTCGCCAACGGCCTGCTGCTGCGCTACTCGCGCGACGCCGAAAGCGAGGCTGACGCCGTGGGCGCCCGGCTCATGTACCTGGCCGGTTGGAACCCAAGGGCCATGGCCGACTTCTTCACCAAGCTCGAGCAGGAAGGCGGCGCGCGCGGTCCCCAGTTCCTCAGCGATCACCCCAATCCAGGCAATCGTGCCGGCGCCATCCAGAAGCTGGTGGCGACTTTTCCGCCTCGCTCCTCATTCCAGGGGGATAGCTCGCAATTCCGCCAGGCCAAGCAGATTGCCATGGGCCGCAGGCCGCTGACGGCCGAGCAGGTCGCGCAGCAGCAGAAGCAGGGCGGACAGGGCGCCATTGGCCAGGTCACGCGCGACGAAATCCGGCCCAGCGACCAGATGCAGGCCCTGAATCACAGCGCATTCACGGTTTCGTATCCCTCGAACTGGAAGGTAAGTGGCGACCAAAACTCGGGCGTGACGATTTTCCCGGAAGCGGGTGTGTCGCAGAGTGCAATTGCGTACGGAGTGATCATCAACGGTTACGATCCCGAGTCACGCGATCTCGATGGCGGTTTGCACGAGCTGGAGGCGCAGCTCAGGCAATCGAACCCTGACCTGCGCGTCGTCACCAGCGACGAAAACATTCGCGTGAACGGCGTTCCGGGCAAGTCGGTCGAGATGATCGGGCCCTCGCCAGTCACCGGCCCCAACAATCAGCCCTTGCGCGAGCGCGACTGGATGGTCGCCTTCCAGCGCGGCAACGGCAGCCTGGTCTATATCGTCTTCATTTCGCCGGAAAACGACTTCAATGCTCTGCGCCCGACCTACGAAAAGATGCTGAGGTCGTTCAAGCTGAAGCAGTGAATCATTGAAAGTGGATAGTGAAGAGACCGCCTCCTGGGTGAGCGAGGTCGCGGCAGGCCGGCGCCGACCGGTTCATGACCGACGACAAGTCGCTATGCGGGAAGATGATCGAGGGAATCAGGTTTATTGCGGGAATTGATACCGACTTGTTCTGATCGGTGACGAAATTCAAGGCCGTGCCCAAGCGGCACTTCCCGACGGTCAACCCTTCTTCAGTTCCACCAACACCTGGCGCGCCACTTCCTTCAGCGTCTCAAACACGCCGGTGCCCTGGAACGCGACGGCTTCGAACACCGGCTCGCCGCGCTTTACCAGCTCCTTCTTGAGCGAGTCCACGGTCATGATGTTAGGCAGGTCGCGCTTATTGAGCTGGAGCACGTACGGAATCTTGCTGAAGTCGTAGCCGTGCTCCTTCAGGTTTTCCTGGAGATTGTCGAGCGCTTCCAGGTTCGCGTCCATGCGGTCTTCCTGCGAATCGGCCACGAAGACCACGCCGTCCACGCCCCGCAGGATCAGCTTGCGGCTGGCGTCGTAGAAAACCTGCCCCGGGACGGTATAGAGGTGGAATCGCGTCTTGAAGCCCCGCACCGTGCCCAGGTCCAGCGGCAGGAAATCGAAGAACAGCGTGCGGTCCGTCTCGGTGGCGAGTGAGATCATCTTGCTCTTCTGCTGGGCGGCTGTCTTATCGAAGATGTGTTGCAGGTTCGTGGTCTTGCCGCCCAGGCCGGCGCCGTAATAAACGATCTTGCAGTTGATCTCGCGCGCCGCAAAATTGATAAAGCTCACGGATGCGTTCTCAGTTCTCGGTCTTCAGTCCTCGGCTGGACACTGGGAACCCGCCAACCGAGCCCCTGAAACCGCGGGGATGGCCGCGATCCAGGCAGGCACTGACCTGTTCGGGCTGTCGGGGTGTTATATCACAACCGAAGTTGCCGGTTGCCAGTTGCCGGCCGTCAAGCAGAAAGCCGATAGGGCATGGCCGGATGACAGACGGTCCGGCTTTCGGAAGCCCATTCAAGACGGGCCATTGGACCGGCAACCGCTACTTCCGCTGCGGCGGCAGCGGGTAGTACCCGTCGCGGGCGAAGACTTTCAGGTTCGGCCGCCGCACCACGACTTCGATCTGCCGATAGTTGCTGGCCGCGGTGGCGCGCGCCGTGTACCCCAGCGTGTACTGGTTGCGCGCCTCCAGCGTGGCGCGCTGGTACGCCGCTTCGATCGCCTGCCGGTTGAGTTCGGCAATCACGTCGCCGCCTGTCGCCGAGGCGTACTTGGGCAGCAGGTTGGCGTAGCCCATGCCGGGCACGCGAACTTTCTGCAGGCTGCCATACACCGGCGCGGCTGACTGGCCCACGTTGACGGCGTACACGGAAATCTCGTGCGAGAGGAGCACCTTCAGCACGTCGGAGTAGCTGGCGTTGCTGCCGCGCTCCCGGCCTTCCGAGATCACGAAGATCATGCGCCGCCGCGTGCGCTCCCGCGCCGAAAGATCGTTGGCCGCCGCCAGGATGGCGTCGTTCAGCACGCGTGGTTCCTCGCGCGCGATTTCCACGATGGGAGCATTCGGATCCACCGGTTTGCCGTTGATCGTCGGCGAGCTGTTCAGCGGACCGCCCGCAACCGCGAAGCCGCCCTGCCGTCCGGTCCGGCGCGAACCGTCATCGCGATAGCGCAGCCGCCGGATGGCCTCGTCAATCCGCTTCTGGGCGCTGCTGAAGTCGGAAAGCCGCTCCACCGAGCTGCCGAAGGTGTAGAACGAAATCTCGTCATACTGGCTGAACGCGCCGGAAAGCGCGGGCAGCGTTTCCTGCACCTTGTTGAGGGTCAGGTCGCTCATCCCGGTGTCGAGCAGGACGGCCACCGAAAGCGGGAACGGGTCGCTGGTGAAAAGCTGCAGCGTGACCGGCGCGCCGTCTTCGAAGACGCTGAAATCGCGCTTCACCAGGCCTGCGACCAGGTGTCCGCCCGAATCCTTCACCGTCACCGGAACCAGCACGAAGTTCACGTTTGTCGAAATGGTGAAGTCGCCGGCGCCCGGCGGCGGCGCCGCGGAGGGGCGCGACGGCGGTCCAACATCGGTCCCTGGATTCTCCGAGGTCGGCGCCGGCGGCGGCTGCGAAGACGACGTGCCCGCTGAGCCCGGCGTGTTGTTACCCGGCGGCGGCGGCAGCTGCGGCTGGGGCGCGTCGGGAAGCTGCGTCTGCTGCGCGGCAGAAGACGAAGACGACGAGGCTGCCGGCTGCTTCGGGGCCGCCGTTGAGCGCGGACCGTTTTGCGTGAACGTGGGCTGACGGCTCGACGACGGCGCATCCGGCGGCGGGACCTGCTGCGCCATTCCAGCCAGGGCCACAATCAGCAACACCGCTGCGCATCCTGCAAGTAAAACTCTCATCCGCGTTCTTCTCTCAAGGGCGTCAGCGCGCCAACAAACAAAAACTGTATAGTAGGGGTCCAGCATCCAACATTATAACGGCTGCGTTTCCGTCTTTATGTCGTTGTCTTCCCGCTGTATTGCTCTCCCGCTTGCGTTTGCGTTGCTGTTCTCCGCCGCGTCGGCCCAGGCCCCGTCGAAGCCCCCGCTTTCAGACGATCAGGCGATGGAAACCTTGCGCCTCGACGTCAACGTGGTCAACCTCTTCTTCAACGTCAAGGACAAGCGCGGCGCGCTCGTTCCCGGCCTCACGCGCGACGACTTCAAGATCCTGGAAGACGGCCAGCCTCAGACCATCAAGTACTTCAGCGCTGAGAGCAATCAGCCGCTCACGCTTGGGATCCTGGTGGACACCAGCGCCAGCCAGCAGCGTGTTTTGCCGATGGAGCAGGAAGTCAGCGCCGAGTTCCTGCGCGAAGTGATCCGCGAAAAGGACCTCGCCTTCCTGGTGAGCTTCGACGTGAACATCGACCTGATGCGTGACTTCACCAGCTCACCCAGGGAGCTGGCCCAAGCGCTCAGCAGGCTGAAGATCAACACGGGCGGAGGAGGCGGCGGCCTGCCCGGCATGGGCGGCGGGCCTGTGCCGGTCTCGCGTCCTCGCGGGACCCTGCTTTACGACGCCATCTTTGCCGCTTCGCGCGAGCAACTCGCGCGCGAGGTGGGGCGCAAGGCGATGATCATCTTCACCGACGGAGAAGATCAGGGCAGCCAGGAGACCATCAACAGCGCTGTTGAGGCGGCCCAGAAGGCTGACGCCGTCTGCTACGTCATCCTCATCGCCGACCGTGGATTTTACGGGGGCGTTGGCTACGGCGGCGATCGCGCCATGCGCCTGCTCACCGAGCAGACCGGCGGCCGCATGATCGATGTCGGCAGCAGCCGCAACAAGCTTCAGGAAGCGTTCAGCCAGATTTCCGCCGAGCTGCGCACCCAGTACAGCATCGGCTATACCCCCACCAACAACAAGCGCGATGGCACCTTCCGCAAAGTGGAAGTCCGCACCGTCAGGAAGGATTACCGCGTGCAGAACCGCTCCGGCTACTACGCGCCGCTGCCGCAGAGCTGAACTTGGTGATTGGGCGCACTGGTGATTCGGCGATTTAGGGCAGCTCTGTTTCGTGATTTTCAAAATCACTCAATCACGAAATCGCCAAATCACGAAATGAGCTACTGCCGTGGCGCGAAGTAGCCTTTGCGCGCGCGCACCTTCAGGCCTTTGTTCGCTGCCATGATCTCGATCGAGCGGTAGCGTCCGTCGCTGCGGAAGTCCGCCGGACGATAGGCGATGGCGTACTGGCTGCGCAGCTCGTCCTGAACGGCGCTGAAGAAGTTGGCGATGTCTTCCACTTTGAATGGGAAGAAAGCGCGTCCGCCGGTGGCTTCGGCAATGCGCTCCAGCACCTTGTCGCCGCGCAGCTTCATGCCGCTCACGTTGGTGCTGATGGCGTAAACGATCACCTCGGCGCGCTGCGCCATCTCGATGGCTTCTTCGCGGGTCACGCGGCTCTGGTTGTCCTCGCCGTCGGTCAGCAAAATGATGGCGCGGCGCACCGGCATCCCGGGATTGATCTTGCCCAGCTTGTCGCGGCACGCGTAGTAGATCGCGTCGTACAGCGCCGTGCCGCCGCCGGGGCGAAGCTCACGCACGCCGTGCGAGAGCTTTTCCGTGTCGTCGGTGAAGTCCTGCGTGACTTCGGCGGTGGTGTCGAAGCCGAGCACGAACGCGCGGTCGCTCTTGGGCCGGACGATCTGCGCCAGGAACTCGATGGCCGCCTCCTGCTCGAACTTGAAGCGGTCGCGGATGGAGTTCGACGCGTCCACCAGCAGGCCCACGCGCAGCGGCAGGTCGGTTTCGCTGCGGAAGTTCACCACCGTTTGCGGCGGCTTGTTGTCGTCGAGCACGGAGACGTCGGCGGCCTTCAGGTTCTTGACGAAGTGCCCGTGCTTGTCGGTGACGGTGAAGATCACGTTCACTTCGTCCACGCGCGACCGGATGGTGATGTTGCTGTTTTCCGCGTCGCCGCCACCGGCGGTTGTCGCCGGCTGCGCCGCGCCGCGGTTCTCCGGTTCCGCCGCGTCCGATGAGGCCGGCGCAGCCGCCGGCTTAGACGCCGTGGCCTGGCTTGCGCCGTTTTCCGGCGAGGCCGCGGGAGCGGTCGCGGCCGGCGCTGGCCCGGCCGCTTGCGGTTGCGGCGCCGGCGGAGGCGGCGGCACAGGCTTGGGCGCCTTGGCGGCTGATGGGGCCGAGGGCAGCTCGTCCGCCGGCGGGTTCGTCTGTGGCTGTTGTGCCCAGCACGTCACCGCCAGCGCGGCGCAAACAATGAGTACAGGAATTCGCATCGAAATCCAATTATAGCCCCTCGCCGCACGGCCTCAGCGGGCCGACTGGTTGGGCAACAGCAGGCCAAGGAACTCCTCCAGCTCTGCCGGTAGGGGCCGGCGAAATGACAACGCGGCGCGCGTGCGTGGATGTTTAAGTTCGATGGCCGCGGCGTGCAAAAAGTTTCTCGCCAGGGCCAATGAGTCCGCCCTCGTGACGCTTCCCGGCGTCTTCTCGCCATGATACTTAATTACGCGCGGCGCCCCGTAAAGCGTGTCGCCCACCACCGGATGTCCGAGCGACGACATGTGCACCCGAATCTGGTGCGTGCGCCCGGTCTCGATCTTCACCTCCAGCAGCGAAAAGCGGCCGTAGGGAGACTCGATCTTCTTCAGCGCGCGCCAGTGACTGATCGCGTCGCGTCCCTCGCGGCGCCGCGTGGTCATTCGCGTGCGGCGGATGCGGTCGCGGCTGATGGCGCTCTCCACCGTGCCGCTCTCGCGCTGCATCCAGCCGTGCACCAGCGCCAGGTAGGTCTTGTGCACTTCGCGCCGGGAAAACTGCTCCGCCAGCTTGCGATGCGCCGCATCGTTCTTCGCGACCACCATCAGCCCGCTGGTTTGCCGGTCGAGCCGGTGCACAATGCCGGGCCGGGTTTCGCCACCCTGCTGCGAAAGCGACGCGAACCGATGCAGCAGGGCATTGACCAGCGTGCCGCGGTTGCGTGCGTCGTCGGTTGCGCCCGCGCCGGCGTGCACCATCATGCCCGCCGGCTTGTTGACGATGGCCAGATCATCGTCCTCATAGACCACATCGAGTGGGATTTGTTCCGCCACGGCGCGAAGCGGCGGCGTTTTTGGCTCGCCAAGCACACGCACGTCTTCGCCGCCGCGCAGGCGCATCGAGGCACGCGCCACCTCGCCGTTCACCTGCACAAGCTCCTGCTTGATGAGCTGTTGCACCCGTGCCCGGCTCACGTCGCCCAGTTGCGCCACCAGGAACTGGTCGAGGCGCCTGCCTTTATCTTCGGGACACGCCTGGAATGTACGGGTGGCGTCAGACACGGAAGGATTCTAGAGGGAAACCCAGCACTCGGCGGTCAGCAATCAGCACCCAGCCATTGAACACTCGGTCACCTCAGGCAAGTCACGGAATGTGCACGGGCTGCTGGCCGCTGCGTGCTGACTGCTTAACGCGCGGCAGTGACGGCAGCCGGCCGCTCGATGCTCCGCACCCCGCGCGCCCAAAGGATTCCGCCCACGATGACCAGCCCGATCGAGATCAGCTGCGTGTAGCTGAGCGCGCCGTTGAAGGCCGAGCCGCGCTCAGGATCGGCGCGCAGAAATTCCAGGAAGAAGCGCGCGATGCCGTACAGGAACATGTAGGTGCCCATGATCTGCCCGTCAAACCGTTTGCGCTTCAGCAGCCACCAGAGGAAGACGAAGTTGGCGCCCTCCACCAGGAACTCGTAGATCTGCGTGGGATGCATCGGAATGTTGAGCGGAGTCCCTGTCCACTCGTTGGCGAGGGGATTGGTGAACGTGACGGCCCACGGCACATGCGTTTCCTTGCCGTAGCAGCAGCCGGCGGCGAAGCAGCCCAGGCGCCCGATGGCGTGTCCCAGCGCGATGCCCGGCGCGAAGATGTCGCAGGTCTTCAGCAGCGGCATACGCGTGTAGCCGATGTAGACGAAGGCCACCGCCACCGCCGCCAGCAGCCCGCCGTAGAAGACGCCGCCGGCCTGCAACGTCGCCAGCGTGAAGATGGACTTGGGGTGCTCGGTGTAGTAGTGCCAGTCGTTAATCACCATCAGGACCTTGGCCCCGATGATGCCCGCCAGCACGCCGATGATCCCCAAATTCCAGGCCTTGTCGGGATCAACGCCCTCGCGCCGTGCGCCACGCACCACCACGCTGAGGCCTGCGATCATTCCCAGCGCGGCCATCACGCCGTAAGTCGGCAGGCTGAAATTTCCGAGATGAAAAAGGCGGGGGAACATGCTCAATTGGATGCGCGCGGCATGCCTGCCGCCTCACGCGTCGCTGCGCTGATTTTATCAGCCTTGACGTGCAAGCACTCAGCAGTCGGCGCCCAGCATTCAGCCCCTGCACATTCGCTGGCCCTTTGCAGGATTGCCCGGACGTTCAGGGACTGAGTGCTGACTGCTGAGTGCTGACGGCTGCTACTTCGCCACCGCCTCCACCACGCACACAGGTGACTTGGTCGGCACCACGCGCGTCATTCGGAATCCGGAGCGGTCGAACAGCGACGCAAACTCGGCTTCCGTGCGCTCGCGCCCGCCGGGGAGCATGAACATCTCCAGGTCGAGCAGCTTGGCGAAGTGGGGCTCGCTGCCGGAAGAGAGCACCGCCTCGATCAGCATCACCTTGCCGGGCTTGCGCGAACCCATCGCAGTGCGGATGTTCTTCAGGATGGTGATTGCCTTCTCGTCGTCCCAGTCGTGGATGATGTGCTTCATCACGTACGCGTCGCCGCTGGGCACCGCCTTGAAGAAATCGCCGGAGGCGCGCTCGCAGCGGTTTTCCACCCCGCACGCCGCAATGCGCTCGGTCGCGCCCGCCACCACGTGCTCCAGGTCGAACAGGATGCCCTTCATGCCGGGATACTTCTGCAGAATGGATGTGAGGATGAAGCCGTGACCACCCGCCACGTCCACCAGCGTCCCGATGCCGCTGAAGTCGTAGGCCTCGAGCACGGCAGGCGCCATCATGGCGCTGAACGCCGTCATCGCCTGGTTGAAAACGGCGCCTTCCTCGTGGTCGCGCTCCAGCACTTCAAAGCACTCGCCGCCGAAGACGCGCTGACAAACCGTGTTGCCGCTCTTCACCGCGTACAGCATCTCGCCGTAGGCGTCGAAATGAAATTTGTCGGCCATCCACACGACCATGTCGTAAACGGCGTCGCGCTTCTGCGTGTCGAGCGGGGAGCTGATGTCATTGTTGGCGAACTTGCGTGGCGCCACTTCGCTGAAGATCCCAGCCGAGACTAGCGCGCGCAGCACGCGGTATAGCCGGTCCTCGTTCGCTCCGGTCGAGCGCGCCAGCTCCCCGGTTGTCTTCGGACCCGACGCCAGGTGGTCCGCCACTCTCAGCTTCGCCGCCACATACAGCGCTTGCGACAGCATGTACCCCAGCGCCGTCTGCAGCAGCCGTTCCTGCGGCGTGGATTGTGGCGGAGCTTTCCGGTCAGCGGGCAAAGGCTGAGCAGACATGAGCAATCCTCCATGAAAGTACAAAAAGACTTGGAGCGCGCCGGCGGCCCGCGGCGCTCGATGGACGAAGTTAAAGCCGACCCGCGTGGCCGTGAGGTGGGCCGCTAATGAACCTTGTCGAAGACAAGGTGGGAACCCTCCGCAGCCCTTCAGGCATCTCCGCATGACGGAGCATCGCACACCAGGCTGAATCGAGTCGGGCCCCCGCGTTATTTGAATGTTGGTTCAAATAACGGTGACCACCAGCACCAACCTTGCAGGCCGGCTTCAGGGGGAGATGCTAAGGAAAGCCCGAGTACAACGCAAGCGAAGCGAGAAAAAAGTTGGAAGCGAAGTTGCTGAAAAGCAGCACTCAGCTTTCAGCACACAGCATTCAGCCCCGGAACATTCCGGTGAGCTGCAAACCTTTCTTACCGGACTGCGCAGGGGCTGATTGCTGATTGCTGAGTGCTGATTGCTGAGCGCTAGCCTGCCCTTCGGCACTCCTCGATCACCTTGTCCAGCGCGCCGGAGAGACTCTGGCTCCGCTGGTTGAATTCTCCGGCGATCGCATCGTACTTGCGCTTGAGCAGGTGATATTCGTCGGCGATGTTCAGCGCCGCCAGCACCGCCAGCCGCAGCGAATCCACCGTGGCGGTCTGCTCGGCGACGGCGCGCATCTTCGTATCCACGAATTCGGCCAGCCGCAGGATGTGCTCGGGATCTGTGCCGCGCAGGTTATAGGGCTGATCGTAAATTTCTACGCGAATGCTGCTGGCTTGGGCCACTCCGTTCCTCCGGGAACCGAATCTGCCGAATTATCGCCCGCCTTCGGCCGCGGTCAAGCCGTCAATCTGGTTCAGCATCTTTTCCACCCGGGCCCGTACCTCCTCGCGCTCGCGCCGCAGGCCCACCAGTTCCCGCCGCAGCGCCTCGAATTCGTGCGCCTGCTCGCGCATCTGCTCCCGCACGCGCTGCGTTTCGCGCTCCGCCGCCGCCCGCGCCTCGCGCGCCGCCTTCAGCAGCTCGATGGTCTGGTACACCTTCGCTTCCAGCGACTCAAAATCGTCGCCGCGGTTATCACGCGCGTCATCAATCTCGCGGACTGCCTTCACCGACATGATGGCCAATTCCTCGTATGAAAAATTCCAGCTGATGTGCGCAGTATAGCCAACATTCCGGAATTGCCGAAGCTAAGAAATTCGACTGCCGAACTGCGGAATTGAAACTCTTCCATCGCCGCGCGCCAGGTTTTTCAATTCGGCCATTCCGCCGTTCGGCAAATTCGGCAATCGCTATCCGATCTTCATTTCATCCCACGCGTCCCAGAACGCCTTCATCTCCTCCGGCGTGCCGAAACTGACGCGCGCCCACTTCTCCAGCGTCGGAAAAGGCCGCCCGATGCTGATGCCGCGCTCCCGGAAGCCGGCGATCACGTCGCGGACCGGCCGGCCGGTTTCGACCATGGCGAAGTTGGCCGACGACGGCATCACATGCAGCTTGCGCGCCCTGGATGCGGCCAGGAACGCCTCGCGATCGCCCACGATGCGCTTCGACGCGGCCAGCATCCCGGCGTCATCCTCCAGCGCCGCGGCGCCGCACTGCGCCGCCAGCATGTTCACGTTGTCCTGGAGCTGGCACTTGGCCATGGGCGCAATCGCCTCGCGCGATCCGGCGGCATAGCCCAGCCGCAGGCCCGCCATGCCGTAGACCTTGCTGAACGTCCGCGCCACGACTACCCGCGGGTTGCCGCCGCCATCGGCCAGGAAGCTCTGGTATTCCGGCTCGCCGACGGCGAAGTGGTGATACGCCTCGTCCAGCAGCACGGTGAACTCCGCCGGCACACGCGTGAGGAACTCGGCCAGCTGCTTGCGCGGCGTGAGCGTCGCCGTCGGATTGTTGGGATTGCAGATGTAGATCAGCCCGCTGTGTCCGCGCGTCGCCGCCAGCATGGCATCGAGGTCGTGCGCCCACGTGCTGGTGAGCGGCACGCGCACGGTTTCCGCTCCGCAGTTCGTCGCGTACCACTCGATGGACTCGAACGTCGGGTGCGGCACGATCAGCCGCTTGCCCGGCCCGGTGTACGCGGCCGCCGCCATGCGCAGCACCTCGGTCGAGCCGCACCCAACCAGCAGTTCCTGCTCGCTGCGCCGCAACGTGCGCGCCAATGCGGCGACCAGCTCATGCTGCTGCACGAACGGATACCGGTTCGTGACCGCCAGGCACTGCTGCATCACCGCAGCGACCTTGGGCGGCGCGCCGTAGGGATTTTCATTGCTGCTCAGGATGATGGCGCCGCGTCCGCCGCGCGCATGCGCGGCACGTGAGGAGTGGCGAGCGGGCGCCGTCGCGGTTTGCGGGAGGGCAAAAGCCGCAGCGGTTTTCAATTCGAAGTCGCGCGCCCATCCCGCTTCGAACGGGATCACGCGTCCCGCGGCGGCGACGGCCGTTCCGGCGGTGAAAGCGGTCAGGAAGTGGCGGCGGGATACAGGCATGATCGCCTCCAGGTACTTTCCGGCGGATTGTACGCCTGTCGTGGGCCGGCCGGGGCCCTTGTTTTCACATCCCGAAGCGAAGCGAGGGATCCATACTCGAACCCGAGCTGCACGGGTCAGGCATGAATCCATCGTCGCTTTGCTCCTTGGGATTTAGTTTTCTATGCCCTGAGAGTTCCGCCCAGCGCCTTCAGTGCCTCGATGATCCGCTCCGACCACGCCGCCACTTCGTCATCGCGCAATGTGCGTTCGCCGGACTGGAAGCCGGCGCGCAGCAGCATGGAGTAGCGGCCGGTCGGAACCGACCCGCCGCGGAACACCTCGACCGGAGCGAACGAGCGCAATTCGGCGATTCCCAAGTCGCGCACCGCCGCCGAGATGCGCTCGAACGTCACCTCGTCGGAGAAAATGAAGCTGAAGTCGCGCTCCACGGCAGGGAAGCGCGGGATCGGCCGGTACTGCGGCTTGCGCAGCTCGTGCCGGTATAGCCGCTCCAGCCGCACCTCGGCGATGTACACCGGCTGGCGCAGCTTGCGCGCCGCGGCGACGTCCGGATGCAGCTGGCCAAAGTGGGCCACCGTCGCTCCATCCATCACCGCGCGCGCCGCGCGCCCCGGATGCAGATACGCGGGCAGGCCGCTCGCGTCGAAATAGAGCGAACCGTGCTGGAAGCGGCCAAGCAGCGTCTCCACGTCGCCCTTCATGTCGAAAAACGAGTACGGGCGCGGCTTCTGTTCCAGCGGCGAGGGGCCGGCAGTGCCGGTTGCGCCAAAGCACAGCTCGGCGCGCTCGCTCACCGCCTCGCCGGTCATGTCGAAGATGTGACCGTGCTCGAACAGCCGCGCCGCGTCCACGCCGCGGTTCAGGTTCCACGCCAGCATCCCGAGCATGCCGGGCACCAGCGAGTTGCGCAGCATCGGCGCGTCTTCGCTCACCGGGTTGGCCAGCTCCACCGGCTTCGACCGCGAGTACGCCGCCGCGTCGTCGCGCCCGATGAACGTCGTCGAAATCGCCTCGTTGAATCCCAGCGCCAGCATCGTGGAGCGCACCGCGGCATCGCGCCCGGCGCCGGGTGTTTCGCGAATCGTTCCGGCGAAACCGGGCAGCGTGTTGGGGAAGCGGTTGTAGCCGTAGATACGCGCGATCTCTTCGATCAGATCAATCTCGCGCTCCGCGTCGAGCCGCCACGTCGGCACGGTGACTGAGAACTCGTCGCCGCGCGCCTCCACCGCGAAACCGAGCCGCGTCAGAATGCCCGCCACCTCGTCAGCAGGAACCTCCTGCCCAAGGTGCCGGCGAATCTCCGATCGCCGCAGCGTGAGCACCGCGCCGCCCACTTTGCGCGCGACCACGTCGATCAGCCCGCCCTCGAGCTGCCCGCCGGCGGAATTCAGGATGAGCTCGGCCACGCGCCGCGCTGCCGCCGGCGTCGCGCCCCAGTCGGCGCCGCGCTCGAAGCGATGCGACGCGTCGGTGTGCATGTCCAGCCGCCGCGAAGTCTTCCGCACCGCCGCCGGATCGAACCAGGCCGATTCGATCAGCACGTTGCGCGTCTTCGCAGTGATCATCGAATCGAAACCGCCCATCACGCCGGCGAGCGCAACCGCGCGGTCAGCGTCGGCGATGACTACGTCTTCCGGATGCAGCCTGCGCTCCACGCCGTCGAGCGTCTTCAGCTGCTCGCCCGGACGCGCGCGCCGCACGATGATCTTCCCGCCCGCCAGTTTGTCGAGGTCGAACGCGTGCGTCGGATGCCCAAACTCGTGCAGCGCATAGTTGGTCGCATCGGCCACGTTGCTGATCGGCCGCGAGCCCAGCTTCTCCAGCCGCCACTGCACCTTCGGCGGCGACGCGCCGATGTTCACGCCACGAACCACCTGCGCCGTGTACCGCGCACAGCCTGCGGCGTCTTCAATCTCGATCGCAAACGGCGCCGTGCCGCCCTCGGCCGGGATTTTCGGCGTGAACGGCTTCAGCGGCTTGCCATAGATCGCCGACGCCTCGCGCGCCACCCCGTAGTGGTTCATCGCATCGGGGCGATTGGCGCCGATTTCCATCTCGAACACGGTCGAATCGCCGTACGCCGCGACGGACTCCACCGCCATCCCCGCCTGGGTCAGGTCGGCGGCGAGCTTCGCGTCGTCGGCGGGCAGTTCGGTGAACTCCCGCAGCCAGTTGGGAAGGATCTTCACAGAAATTCAAAATGCAAAATTAAAAATGCAAAATGTCCCACCGCTACGGTTCGGCGGCGAATCGTTCATTTTGCATTTTTCATTTTGAATCTTGCATTGCTTCACCCGCACTGCTCCAAAAACCTCACATCGCCCTCATAGAACAGCTGGATGTCGTCAATGCCCCAGCGCAGCATCGCGATGCGCTCTACGCCCATGCCGAAGGCGAAGCCACTCACTTTTTCCCTGGCGTAGCCATACTCGCGCACGGCGTCGAATACGTTCGGATCAACCATTCCCGAGCCGAGCAGCTCGATCCATCCCGACATCTTGCACACCCGGCAGCCCTTGCCGCCGCAGAACACGCACGAAATCGCCACTTCGGCGCTCGGCTCGGTGAACGGGAAAAACGACGGTTGGAAGCGCGTGCGCACCCCCGATCCGAACAGCGACTTCATGGCGTGGTCGAGCGTGCCCTTCAGGTCGCTGAAGGTGATGTTGGTGTCCACCGCGAGACCTTCCACCTGGTGGAAGACCGGCGAGTGCGTGGCGTCGGGCGTGTCGCGCCGGTGAACTTTTCCCGGGCACACGATGCGCAGCGGCGGCGGCGACGCCATCATCGCGCGGATCTGCACCGGCGAGGTGTGCGTGCGCAGCATCAGCCGGTCGCGCTGCTGCTTGCGCTCCTGTCCGGCGACGAACAGCGTGTCCTGCGTGTCGCGCGCCGGATGCCCCGGCGGAAAATTCAGCGCCTCGAAGTTGTACCAGTCGCTCTCCACCTCGGGGCCCTCGGCCACCGAGTAGCCCATCGCCTTGAACACACCGACGATTTCATTCTGCGTGCTGACGACCAGGTGCTCGGCGCCGATCGGCCGCCGCAGGCCGGGAAGGGAAATGTCGAGCCGATCTGCCTTGCCTGCACTCTTTCCTGACGTTCGCGATTGCACGGCCTCGACCGCCTGCTCGACTTTCTGTTTCACTTCATTCACACGCCGCCCAACCTCGCGCTTGTCGTGCGGGGGCGCGGCCTTGAGCCATGCGTCATTGAGCTGCGTCAGGATGCCGTTCTTGCGCGCCATCCAGCGATCGCGGAAATTCTTCCAGTCCGCTTCGCTCGCCACGGCCGCGGCTTCCTGCTCCAGCGCAGCCGTCAGCTCGGCGACCGCGCGGTCCAGCGCATCTGCCGAAAATCGCTCGGGTTTGGGCACCTCGTACACGAACAAACCCCTAACCACGGAAGACACAGAGAACCACAGAGGCGCACGGGCCTGCTCTGTGTTCCTCTGTGTCCTCTGTGGTGAAAACAGTCTACGCTGCGCTGGAACCCTTGCCAGCCGCGGCTTTTGCCTGCTGGGCAAGGCTGCTAAATGCCGCCGGATCGGCCACCGCCAGATCGGCCAGGATCTTGCGGTCCAGCTCCACGCCGCTCTTCTTCAGCCCGCTGATGAACTGGCTGTAGCTCAGCCCGTTCGCGCGTGCCGCGGCGCCGATGCGCACGATCCACAGCGAGCGGAACTGGCGCTTCTTCTGCCGGCGTCCGGCATAGGCGAACTTGAGCGCGCGCTCCACGCTCTCTTTTGCTGAGCGATGGAGTTTGCTCTTGGTCAGGAAATAACCGCTTGCGCGGTCCAGTATTTTCTTGCGGCGGGCGCGGCGCTTGGCGCCGCGTTTTACGCGAGGCATTGGCTCTTCTCCTTTTCACTTCTCAATTGCGGCTGGAGGCAGGATGTGCCTCTTCGCACGCGATACGGCAGTTGTCAGTTGCCGGAAAACCGGCCCCGGTGCGCAACCGGCCTGCCAACTGGCAACCGCCAACCGGCGCCTGCCGTTAGTACGGAATCATCCGCTTGATCTTGGGCGCGTCGGCCGGGTCCACCATCACGTCGCGATCCAATTGCCGCTTCCGCTTGGTCTGCTTCGACGTGAGGATGTGCCGCGCGAACGCGTGTCCGCGCTTGATCTTGCCCGTGCCGGTCTTCTTGAAGCGCTTGGCGGCGCCGGAGTGTGTCTTCAACTTTGGCATATCTGTCTCTCTCGTAAGTCGGTCAGGCTTTCAGTCAGTCAGCGGCCAGGGTCAGCGTCTGCTTCATGCTGACATCCTGACCGACTGACAGACTCTTAGGCTTTCTTGGGGGCCAAGATAGCGTGCAGCGTGTTGCCTTCCTGCCGCGGCCGGAATTCCACGATGCTCTTCTCGGCCACGTCGGCAATCAGCCGTTCCAGCACCTGGCGTCCCAGGCCGGTGCGCGTCATTTCGCGCCCGCGGAAGAAAATCGTCGCCTTCACCTTGTCGCCTTCTTCCAAAAACCGCAGCACGTGGTTTTTCTTGGTCTGGTAGTCGTGCTCGTCCACGTTGATGCGGAACTTCACTTCCTTGACGACGATCTGCTTCTGGTGCTTCTTCGCCTCGCGCTCGCGCTTTTCCTGCTGATAGAGGTACTTCCCGAAGTCCATAATGCGGCACACCGGAGGTTGCGCCGTGGGGGAAATCTCTACCAGGTCCAGGTTCTTTTCCCGGGCCATCTTGAGCGCTTCGAACGGAGGAAGAATGCCAACTTGGTTCCCCTCGTCGTCAATCACGCGGATTTCGCGCGCGCGGATGCGCTCATTGGTGCGGATAAAACGCTTGTCGATACAGTCCTCCGGAAGGCGTGAAAAAACTCAACGATTATAGCACGCAGCCCACATGAATCGCGGCGCCCGCCGGCTCCAGGCGCGGCGCAAAATTGCCGCCGCCGCCGTTTGCCTCGCGCCTCCGCCCGGCGAGAAAATCAATGTGCGCGAGATCGGCAGCGGCTCGGGGCGCTACGCCATTCATTCGCTGGCACGCCGCCCGCGCCAAGCGCAGGCCGGAGCTGGTGCGGATGGAAGGGGAAGAGAACTTCCAACGATTACAACGCTCCCTGCTCTGCGTGAAGACGGTGAGCAGCGAACGCCGGCTGGTGCGCGAACTCTGCCTGGCGCGGAAGTGGGTTGGCAGCTGAGAGCGCGATGCCGCGCAGGCCGTCGGGCGTCAGCGCGTTCACCCGCACGCGCATCCAGTTGTTGGCTTCATGCCGCTTGGCGATTTGCAGCTTCAGATAATTCGTCGTCAGCGCTTCCGTCCAATTCTCGCCGCCGCGCCCAAGCGTAATGGCTTCCACCTCGCGTCCCAGCATGGTCTGACGAAACGCGCGGTTCTTGGCCACCGCCAATTCGCGCAGCGCGCGATTGCGCTCGTGCGCCACTTGCGACGGGACCTGTCGGGGCATCTCTGCCGCCGGCGTCCCCGGACGCGCCGAATACGTGAACACGTGCAGATATGTAAACGGCATCTCCTCGATGAAGCGCCGCGATTCTTCAAACTCCGCATCGGTCTCGCCGGGAAAACCCACCATCACGTCGGCGCCGATCGCCGCGTCGGGCATCGCCTCGCGAATCTTCCGGGCGCGCTCGGCGTAGTGCCACGGCCGGTACTTGCGATGCATGCGCCGCAGCACCGCGTCCGATCCCGACTGCAGCGGCAGGTGCGCGTGCTTAGCGATGCGCGGCGACTGTGCCACCATCGCAATCAGCTCGCCCGACCAGTCCATCGGCTCGACTGAACTCAGCCGCAGCTTCTCCAGCGATGTGCGATCGAGAATGGCGCGAACAAGCTCTTCGAAGCGCATCGTCTCGTCGAACTCCCGGCCCCATCGCCCCAGGTTGATGCCCGAAAGCACCACCTCGCGATAGCCGGCGGCAACCAGTTCGTCCACCTGCCGCACCACTTCGTCCAGCCGCAGCGAACGGCTCTGCCCCCGGACGTAGGGAATCACGCAGAACGAACAGCGGTTGTCGCAGCCGTCCTGCACTTTCAGGTTGGGGCGCGTGCGCTCGCCCGCACCCTCGAATACCGGCGCCGCCAGCAGTTCGGTGTGCGCGAAGATGTCGCTGACGAAAATGCGGCCGTCGGCTGTCGGCCGCCGGGTATCGGCCAGTACACTTAGGGGCACAAAGCCCGCTGCCGGCCCACTTTTTCCTTTTTCCTTTCGCCTCTTGCCTTCGATTTCGAATGCCGTCGCGGCAATTTCGGCGACCTGCTGTTTGTGCGAGTTGCCCACTACCCAGGTCACGCCTTCCAGCGCGGCGATCTCCTCCGGCGCGCGCTGCGCGTAGCAGCCCGTTACCAGGATTTTCACATCCGGATTTCCCCGGCGAATGCGGCGCACCGCGGCGCGCGCGTCCTGGTCGGCGGCGCGGGTTACGGTGCAGGTATTGAGCACCACCAGGTCGGCCTGGGTAGATGAAAACCCTTGCTGGAAGCCGGTTTCCGCCAGTTGCCGCTCGATGGCTGCGCCGTCGGCCTGGGTGGCGCGGCATCCGAAGTTCTGCACGAAGTAGCGCGGCATGGGTGTATTATAGCCATCGGTCTCCAAGTTCCCCGTAACGCACAACGCGGGCGACAACAACCAGAGACTCGGAACCTTGCATCTCAGGTCCCGATTGCCAGATTCAATTCCCCTGGAGCTCCTGATGCGCCGAATCCTGCTGGTGGACGATGAACTCGCCATTCTGCTCACATTGAAAGCGGTCCTCGAACTGAACGGCTTTGAAGTCGAGACCGCTGCTTCCAGCGGTGAAGCCATGAAGTTGATCCAGAGCAAGACCTACGACATGGTCATTACCGACATGCGCATGGAAACCGAGAACGCCGGCTACGACGTGATCCGCACCGCGCGACAGCAGCCCTACGATCCCGCCACCGCCATCCTTACCGCGTTTCCCGCGCTCGGCAGCGAGTGGGAGAGCAAAGGCGCGCAATCGCTCTTGGTCAAGCCGGTGGGCACCGAGGAACTTCTTCGCCAGCTCGATCAGTTGTTGACCCGCCACGAGGCCCAGCGCCTCCGCGAGCAAAAGGGCTCCGCACGCGCCGCCTCTGTCCAAGCCAAGTCCGGCGACCACTCCCGACGCGCGTCATAGCGCCAGTTTCAAGTTTCCATTTCGAGCAGGCGTGTTTGCGCCCTGGTCTACTCCAGGCTCAGGCCGGGCCCGAGCTGCGTGGGCCTTTCGCTTCAAGCCAAGAGCCAAAGGCTAAGGGCCAACGAGCGCCTTGTTGTTCTGGAAACTGGAAACTTGAAACGCGAAGCTGGCGGTAGACACACTTCCGCGCGCCCGCCGGTTGCAGGCTCAATCAGAGAAGAGGGAGATTTATGCGCTGGCGCCCGCCGCCGTCGTGCGGCGCTGCTGGAAGCACTCGCGGCAGAACACCGGCCGTCCTTGCGTGGGTTTGAACGGGACGGTGGTTTCCTTGCCGCAATTGGAGCACGTAGTCCGGGTCTCGACTTTCACGTAGCTGCCGCTGCCCGCGCTACCGTTGGCGCTGGCAGACGCACCCAGCGAGCTTGCCCGTTTTGCCTTGCAGGGTTTGCAGCGCTTGGGTTCGTTCTTGAACTGCTTGTCGTGGAAGAAAAGTTGTTCCCCGGCGGTGAAGACGAAGTCGGCCCCGCAGTCAACGCACTTCAGTATCTTGTCCTGGAATTCCATGGAGAACGCGCCTCCGGCCCTTAATCGCCCGCGCCGTTCCTCCCCGTTCCCCGAACAGGACGGCATGCCACCGCAGCCTGGCGTTGCATGCGAAGCGGCGCAGGTTCCCTTAAACCCCTCTGGTTCGGCCCAAGGCCGTGCTCGGCGCGCGGCCCTTACTGCACCTCTACTCGGATAATGCCGGGCTACTGCTTATCGCTTAGTACTCGCAACGGGCGCGTTCTGCCTTATGGCCGGTGGCCGCCGCCAGTTGGGTGCCGTCGGCGGCCGCGCGGGTTGATCTCTACTCCTGCTCCTTGCGCGCCTTCTTGCGGCTGCGTTTGCGCGCCAGGGCTTGCTTCATCCGCTTCTTTTCGCCGGGCTTCAGATAGAAGGAATGACGCTTCACTTCCTTGATGATGTCTTCCGTCTGGACCTTGCGCTTGAAGCGGCGGAGGGCGTTTTCAAGAGGTTCTCCCTCTTGTACGCGAACTTCTGCCAAAGAAACTACACCCCCAAACTCGTCGGTTGACCTTGGTAGTTATTGCAGCGTTCCCGGGGCAAGTCAAGCGGGAAGTGGCATTTTTACGCCATCTGGCCGGCCATGGCGCTTCCCGGCGCTCCCGTGTTCCAGCGCATGGTACGCGACACGTTTGGGCCATCTGCGCCCGGATGTTATCTTCGCCTGCCGTCCGCGAACGACTGACGACTAACGACGAGGACCAACGACCAATCCCATGCTCCGTCCCTACAAAGGCATCTCGCCCCGCGTCCCCGCCACCTGCTACGTCGACGCCTCCGCTCAGCTCATCGGCGACGTCGAACTCGGCGAGCACGCCAGCATCTGGATGAACGCCGTCCTGCGCGGCGACGTCCACCACATCCGCATCGGCTCGAACTCCAACGTGCAGGACTGCTCCGTCCTCCACGGCATGCGCGACCGCTATCCCGTTATCGTCGGCGACTGGGTCACCATAGGCCACTCGGTCACCCTGCACGGCTGTGTGGTCGAGGACAAGTGCCTCATCGGCATGGGCTCGGTCATCCTCAACAACGCGCGCATTGGCGCGGGCTCCATCATCGCCGCCGGCACCGTGGTCCCCGAGAACACCATCGTCCCGCCGCGCACGCTCTGGATGGGCGTCCCCGGCAAACAGCGCAAAGAGCTGACCGACGCCGACCAGGAAGGCATCCTGCGCTACGCCCGCAATTACCTGGACTACAAAGAGCAGTACATGCGGGAGATGAAAGGCTAGAATGTACGCATGCCAATGAAATTGAAAGCGATTGTCCATCGCGCCGAGGAGGGCGGCTTCTGGGGCGAGGCGCCCGCAATTCCCGGCTGCGCTTCCCAGGAGGAAATTGTCGAGGAGTTGCTGAAGAACCTTCGCGAAGCCGTTGAGGGCTGTCTTTCCGTTGATGTCAAGTCAAACGGGCCGAAGGCGACCAGGTACTTGAAATTGCCATTTAGCCGTGTAGAAAACCCTGTATTTCCGGCCTAGTTGACAGGTTTTTTGATTCTGGGCTAGAGCGGAAGCATGGCAACGGGCAAAGCACTGTCCGGCAAGGAAATGTGCCAGCTGCTGGAACAGCACGGATGGCACTGCTTCGAGTCCACGATAGCCATCACATCTACGGTCGTGCCGGCAGCGTGGTTCGTCTTTCTGTTCCTGTTCATGGAAACCAAACGTTGAAGCGCGGCCTGCTTCGGCGCCTGCAAGGCTGCAGGCATTCCCGCATGAGTTCTCGTTAGAATTGTCATCCCGAGCGGCGCGAGGGATCTGCTTTTGCCCATGACCGACAACCAACGACCGATGACCCGCTCCATCAAGTCCATCCGCGGCACGCGCGACCTGCTTCCGCCCGACACCGAACTGTGGAACTTCGTCGAGACGGCCGCCCGCGACGTCTTTCGCGCCTACAACTTCCACGAGGTCCGCACGCCCATCATCGAAGATGTGCAACTGTTCCAGCGCTCGGTAGGCGAAGAGACCGACATCGTTGCGAAAGAGATGTTTGCCTGGGAGGACCGAGCCCGCGCTGACTCTGAAAAGGGGCAGATGCTCGCCCTGCGCCCCGAAAACACCGCCGGCGTCGTCCGCGCCTACATCGAGCACAAGCTGTGGGAGCGCCCGGGCGTGCAGAAGCTCTACTACATCGGGCCGCAGTTCCGCCGCGAGCGTCCGCAGAAAGGACGCTATCGCCAGTTCTTCCAGATCGGCGCCGAGGTCATCGGCCCGCCCGCCGCCGGCTCGGAATCGCCCGCGCGCGACGCCGAAGTGCTGGAGATGCTGGCCACGCTGCTCGACCGCCTCGGGATCACCGGCTGGACACTCGAACTGAACTCGGTCGGCTGTGCTCATGACCGCGCGCGCTACAACGAAGCGCTGCGCTCGGCGCTCGCCGGCGTCAAAGACAAGCTTTGCTCCGACTGCCAGCGCCGCGCCCTCACCAACCCGCTGCGCGTCTTTGACTGCAAGGTGCCCGCCGATCAACCGATCATCGCTACGCTGCCCCGCATCGCCGACTATCTTGACGAACCGTGCCGCCGGCACTTCGCGGAAGTGCAAAACATCCTGAAAGCGGTCGGCGTGCCCTTCGTCCTCAACGACCGGCTCGTGCGCGGCCTCGACTACTACACCCGCACCGCCTTCGAGTTCACCCACGGCGCGCTCGGCGCGCAGAACGCCATCCTCGGCGGCGGGCGCTACGACGGTCTCTCCGAAGCCCTCGGCGGCCCGGCTGCGCCCGGCATCGGCTTCGCCATCGGCGAAGACCGCCTGGTGCTCACGCTGCAGGAACAGACTTTGAAAGACGAGCGGACCGCTGCCGCGCACCCGCCCGACGTCTACATCGCGCCGCTCGGCGCCGGCATGGGCACCGAGGCCGCCCGTCTCGCCCGCGAACTTCGCCGCCACGACCTGGTCGTCGAACTCGGCGACGCGACCTTCCGCCTGAAGAAGTCCCTCGAAACCGCCAGCAAGCTCGGCGCGCGCTACGCATTGATCGTCGGCGAAAACGAGGTCAAGTCCGGCGAGTTCGCGCTCAAGAACCTGGCCAGCGGCGAGCAAACGACCATCGCGCGCGGCGAATTGCCAGTCCGAATCCAGCGATAGCTTGGTTTGTTTTCAATTCGGCAATTCCGCGGTTCGGCAATCCCGCTCCGTTGCTACAATCCTCGTTTACCCAAACTGACCCGAGAGGCCCCTTGGAACTGGACTTCCTCGCCGACACCCAGCGCACTCACATGTGCGGCGCGTTGCGCCCTTCCGATGCCGGCGCCCGTGTGACGCTCATGGGATGGGTGCATCGCCGCCGCGACCTCGGCAACCTCATCTTCATTGACCTGCGGGACCGCGCGGGCATCACCCAGGTGGTCTTCCACCGCGAGCGCAATCCTGATTTGCACGAGAAGGCGTCTGGACTCCGCCTGGAGTACGTCGCCGCCGTTACAGGCGAAGTGAAGCGCCGGTCGTCTGAGACGGTTAACCCCAATCTTTCTACCGGCGAGATCGAAGTCTTCGCCGACGAGTTGAAGCTTTTGAATACCTCGGCCCCGCTGCCGTTTGCGCCCTCCGATTCCGCGCTCGCCAACGAAGAAGTGCGCCTCAAGTATCGCTACCTCGACCTGCGCCGTCCCGAGATGCAGGCCAACATCATGCTGCGCCACCAGGTCGCGATCGCCATCCGGCAGTACCTGTCGTCGCAGGGTTTCCTCGAAATCGAGACGCCGTTCATGACGCGCTCGACGCCCGAAGGCGCGCGCGACTATCTCGTGCCCAGCCGCGTGCATCCCGGGCAGTTCTACGCGCTGCCGCAGTCGCCGCAGCTGTTCAAGCAGATCCTCATGATCTCGGGCTTCGACAAGTACTTTCAGATCGTGCGCTGCTTCCGCGACGAAGACCTGCGCGCCGACCGCCAGCCCGAGTTCACCCAGATCGACTTGGAGATGAGCTTCCCCACGCCCGGCCGCGTCTTCGCCGTGGTCGAGGGTTTCCTGCGCGCCGCCTGGCAGGTTGCGGGCGTCGAGCTGCCCACGCCATTCCCGCGCATGACCTACGACGAAGCCATGCGCCGCTACGGCAGCGACAAGCCCGACCTGCGCCTGCCGCCCATGACCGACGTCAAGCCGGCGTTCGCACCGGAAGACCTGCAGAAGCTCGGCATTGATTCGTCGCTTCCCGTCGTTGCCATCCGCATCCCGCGCGTGGGCGAGCTCTCGCGCAGGGAGCGCGACGACATCAAGCCGCTCTTCGCCTCCGGCAAGCCCGGCCCTGCCAAGCTCTTCGAAGACTTCAAGCGCCTCGAAAAGAATTTCCAGCAGGCGGCAGCGAAAATCCGCGAGTTAGTGGCGAACGATGCTCTTCACGATGTAGCGGCGGGCGCCCCGCCCGTCGGCGCCGTACCGGACACTTCCGCCGACCTCATCGTCATCGTCGCCGGCGGCGCCACGCCCGAAGCGCACACCTCGGAGAGCATCGTCGGTCCGGGCGTGAAGCAGCACGACCGCGCCGTCTTCACCGCCGCCGGCGCGCTGCGCCTGGCGCTGGCGCAGAAATACGCCGACCGCCACAAGGCCTTTGATGGCGCGCTCAACGACGCGGCCTCGTACCGCTTCCTCTGGGTCACCGACTTTCCCATGTTCGAGTTCAACGAACAGGAGCACCGTTGGGAGGCGGCGCACCACCCGTTCACCTCGCCGCACGAGCGCGACATGGAGAAACTCGAGCGCGATCCCGGCGCCGTCCGCGCGCTGGCCTACGACGTAGTGCTAAACGGCACCGAACTCGGCTCCGGCAGCGTCCGCATTCATCGCCAGGATATCCAGCAGCGCATCTTCCGCGCGCTCGGCATGACGCTCGAAGAAGCGCAATCGCGTTTCGGCTTCTTCCTGGAAGCGCTCACCTACGGCACGCCTCCGCACGGCGGCATCGCGCTCGGCCTCGACCGCATCGTCATGATCCTGGCCGGCGCCGAAAGCCTGCGCGAGGTCATCCCGTTCCCCAAGACCGCGCAAGCCAAAGACCTGATGGTCGACGCGCCCACGCCGGTGAACCCGGCGCAGCTGTACGAGTTGGGGATTCGGCTCAAGAAGTGAACGTGAGATGTCATCCTGAGCGAGCGCGAAGCGCGAGTCGAAGGATCCCTGCTTCGACCCAGCAGCCGAGGTCGAGCAGGGATGCTTCGACTCCGGCCCGCTGGGGCGGGCCTCCGCTCAGCATGACGCTCTGAAGGGGTTGCAGAACGTAGAGACATAGCTTGCTACGTCGCCTGTGTGGGTATTGTCGTGATCCTGAGCGAGCGCGAAGCGCGAGTCGAAGGATCCCTACTTCGACCCAGCAGCCGAGGTCGAGTAGGGATGCTTCGACTCCGGCCCGCTTGGGGCGGGCCTCCGCTCAGCATGACGCTCT